>CAMJXZ010000045.1 GCA_946409855.1 uncultured Clostridia bacterium
CGATCCGGACGCCGTAGTGGCGAAGGGAACGTCGAATGATGACCCCTTCCAGCTGCGCTTTGAGGGAAGGGTTCTCTTCCCCGTCCATATAGCGGTCCAGCTTCTGCCAGTGCAGCTTGGTCATGGGGAACATGAGGCCGCAGAAAAGGGCGGCAAACACCAGCAGCAGGCAGGGAACGACCATCAGCGGGCGGATCCCGTCGGCCAGAGCCTGCAAAGAATTGGGGTAATGATTCTGATTGACGACGCAGAACAGCGCAAGGCCGATCAGGGTCAGCAGCTGGCCGCAAAGCGAGGCAAATTCCACGTGGAAGCGCAGGGTGGCGTAGAAGGACTGGGTGGGTTCATGCCCCAAAGAAAATACAATAAGTTTGCGGATGTTGTCTTCCATGCCGGTCAGCACCCGGACGCTGACGCCAAGCCCCAGGGTGCAGAGCGCCAGCGAAAGATAGGCATATACCATCGAGGCTTTCAGGACATTCGCGGAAAACAGGATCAGCCCGACGATCCACAGCACCAGGCCCAGATACAGGACGTTGGCCGGGTCCCTTTTCGGCAGCCCGCGGATAAAAAGCGTTGTCAGCAGATAGCTCAGCCCCGTGCAGAGAAGCGCGAGCCCGATGCAGTAGAACAGTTCGTCCGCCGTACAGCCGATAAACGTATATGTCATCAGGAGCGTGGCCTGCATGGCGGAGGTGATCAGCAGGCTGGTGCGCGTAAAGGTCTGATAGGCGTGTACGCTGCGGAGCTGCTCGATTTCCTCGCTGTTCAGAGTGGGCGCGCTCTGGTCCTGGTAGCGCGCGTGCCAGACCTCAATGGTTTCCAGGATCACGCCGATGAAGAAGCCTGCCAGAAGGGACCAGGACTGCTGCGGTTCGGATGCCGTAAAGAACAAAAGAACCGGCAGCGCCAGCGCGGCCGCCTGGAACAAAAGAACGTACATGAGCATGCGCAGGGGCCGGACGGATTTATTCATCCAGGAAGAGAGCAGCAGATGGAGGCAGAGCGGCCGGATATTGATGTAAAAAACCATCACGATGATCAGCCACAGGGAAATGGATGTCAGCGGCACAGGGCTGGCGGCCAGTAGCAGCATGGTGACGAGAAACGTTACGGAAAGGATCAGAACCGAAGCAATCTTCTGCGTTCTGTTCAGCATGTGAAAACGCAGCGGATGCAGCCATCGCCCGTACAGCACGGCGGACCGGGCGACCAGGTACAGGCCGCCGCCGATCAGCGGGTTTTCCAGCAGCACGCTGGACAGGAGCATGCAGTACAGAAAATGGAAAAGAACAGTAGCCGTGCTCATGACCGATGGCAGGGCAAGCTCCTGCTGAAACTGTTTATCCTTGTCTGTCATGACGATTCCTTTCAAACGGTCTTTCAGAGCAGGCTCATCTGCGCCTGATCCGGTTTTTTGACGGGCTCTTCCGGGGGACGGAAAGAACGAACCTGTCTGGCGCAGCCGGAAAGCACCTGTACCAGTTCCCGGGAATCGGCGATGCGGATGCTGCCAAACGGCAGATCCAGCACCCGCTCAAACAGATAGCGGATGGAACGCAGCGTCTGAAGCGCATGCTCTTCCGGGGCACCGGATGCATCGGCGCTCATTTCAAAGCCGGCCAGAAGGATCATCCGGCACTGGGCCTGGTACGCATTGAAAACCAGTTCAGGCAGCCCTTCGATGGGCAGAAAGGCCTGCTCTTCCTTGCTGAGCTGTGCGATCAGGGCCTTGCATTCTTCAAAGAAACAACGGCGCAGCTCCTCAAAAAAGACAAAGAGCACCTGTTCCCCTTCAGGCGTGGCGATCAGCTGCATGAGCAGGGAGCACAGCTTTTCTTCCCAGCGGTTGACAGGGAAAGAGGATTCCAAAAGCAGATTCAGCCGTTCCAGGGCGTTGTCCTGCTCAGAAAGGATCTGCGTGTACCGTTCCTGCGCCTGCGCCGCATGTGCGCGGCACAGCGCGGTCAGCACGTCCAGCTTGCTTTCGAAATGGTGATAAAAGCTGCCTTTGCTGCAGTGCTGGGTTTCCAGGATGTCGTTGATGGTTGTGGCCGCATAGCCTCTGGTAAAAAACAGCCGTTCCGCCGTATCCAGCAATGAGGCTTTCCGCAGGTCTCCTTTGATCATGGTTCTTCTCCTTCGTCGTTGTATTCGATCATTCGCTGTTTCGCCGGATAGTCGGAACTGAACAGGGGCGTTCGCCTGTATTCCCGTCCGGAATGGGTTTTCACCAGAAAGCAGGTCCAGGCTTCACCGTTTTCCTGTTCCCGGATCAGCCGCTTCCGGCCCGCGGGGAGCGTTTCTGTGCGGATCAGGACCGGCTCGCCCGGTTCGGTGACCTGCGTCCTTTCCGCCAGGAGAACGGTTTCCTCGCCGGCTTCCGGCAGCAGGCCGTACCATTCCAGCGTAACATCCCCGGTGGTGCCTGCGCTCGATTTGGGTGTGTAGTAGCAAAGGATGCAGCAGGGGGATGAGCTGCCGTTCAGCAGGACCAGGTCCTGATCCGGGCCGATAGCCGCTTCCATGCCGGGGGAAACCAGGGAGCTTTTTTCCGGCAGCTGGAAGCGGGTTTCCAGGGAAAGGCCGGCGCACAGACCGCCGTCCATCAGCGCGGAGGCGAGCTGCGTGGGCAGGGGATCCTCCTGAAAGGTCCCGATCAGATATCCGGCCTGACGCAGCATGGTCAGAAATGAAAACCGGTCCCCGTCCTGGATCACCGCGCCGTTCAGCTTGCCGACGAGCATTTTGAGCCCCTGGTTCCCGCCGGGCGTAGCGACCGGAACCACCCGCACGTTCAACAGGGAAAAGCGGTTCATCAGGTCTGTTTTTCTGACCTGCGGGTAGGCGTATTTCACATGCGCCTGAATCGCCCCGTCAGCCGTGCCTTCGTTCAGCGCCTGGCAGATCTGGCCGATCAGATGCTCCTGGTCCAGGCTGTAGCCGTTCCGGTCTTCTGTAAAGGAGAAAGAACGGTGGACAAAATCAACGCTCTTCAGCTTCGCGTTCACCGGCTCAACATAAACCTGCGCAGCCAGCGCCTGAACATAATGAACGACATCGTCCCGGCTGTATTCCGTAGAAGAAGGAAACTGCAGCGGCCGGGTGTCCAGCCGCCCGATGGCTTCCTTTCTTTCCTCAAAAGGGCTTCTGCCTTCCTCCAGTGCGTTGACGCTCCAGCTCCTGCCGGCCGCGTAGGCCTGATCCAAAGCGTCATTGGCTTTCCGTGAATAGGAAATATCATCGGATGAAAAAAGAAAGGATCTGTCCCCGAGCTGAATGGTCAGCCGGAAGCCTGTATCTTCCGCCGAAACGGCCTCGTCCACCGTATCGCGCGCCTGTTCCATGGTCATCCCGCTGATGTCCGTATCGTCCACGGATATGCCGGTAAAAAACACAGAACCGTTTGCGAGATCAGCCATGGAACGGAAGGAACGGTACGGCGCCCGGTACAAAAGCACCGCCAGCGCAAGCGAGAGGCAAAGAATCAGGGAAGCAAGCAGCAGCGCCTTGCTTTGGGCAGGCATTTTCCGGAATGCGACAGCTGACCGACGGACAGAACGGATGACCGGACCGGCTTCTTCTTTCATGCCTTCCGACATATCCGCCGGTTCTCCATCGTCCGGATAGGGAACGGTCAGCGGGTCATGATCCTGCAGCGTATAGGCGGAAAAAGGGGGAATGGCCTCGTCATCCGAAAGCGGATCGCCCATCGGATATGAAAAAGGATCCTCCTTGTTTTCCGGTTCGGTTTTAGCCGGCTTTTTCTTCACAAACGCCTCCGAATACATACCGTATTCTGTTTTATTGTACTATGATTTCATCGTGCTGTCAATCCGCAGATCACTTTGGCGGCGCCTGAACTCCGGAATGAAACGAAAAAAGCGCCCGGAGAGGCGCTTGAGCATGCGAACCGTCGTCAGATCCAGCCGTTGAAAGTGGCCACCGTCCCGATCAGGCTGATCGCAGTTCCAAAGAAGAAAAGAACGGCGGAGGCGGAGCGGAACCAGCCTTTCCTTGGCATCCAGCAAAGGAGACCGAAAAAGAGGAACGGCAGCACGTCCTTCAGATACCGGTTTCCAAACTGCCAACCGCCCAATGTCCGGTGTGAACAGAGGATAAAGATATACAGCAGGGAAAGAACCGGCAGGATGACGCGAAGCTTTCGCCCGGGATCATTCTGCTTTTTCAGAATAAACGCGCAGAAAACGGAAACGATGATCGGGATACTCATGGGGTCGATCAGGCAGAATAGCATGGTGTCAAAGGTGACAAACTGGAACCTGCCGGTGCTGTCGGGCGCCGGCAGCCGGAAGAGCAGGGGAAAATTATCCAGAAAGTAGTGAAAACTGAACTGCCCTTCCGGGGAGCGGGTGAATTCCGGCAGATAGTTGTGGCCGAATTCCAGAATGCTGCCAAAGCGGAGCCAGTTGAGCAGCATATAGCTTCCGCCCAGGATCACCGGCCCAAGGGCCCAATACCATTTATCCCGGATCAGCCGGAGCAGGGAGAAAGCTTCCTGCCGCTGCCGGACCCGGTGGATGAGGATGATCAGCAGAACCGGCAGGAACAGGATCACCATCGGCCGGCACCCGACGGCGCATGCCCAGCACAGGAGGCTCTTCCCGCCCCTGGCGTGATACGCGTAGAGGATGGACAGCACCGACAGATTAAAGCAGAGCACCTGGGCAAAGAACCATACGGCCGGTGTCAGGCTGATAAAAAGATACCCGGTCCCCAGATATAAAAACATCGTCCAGAAAATAGCTTCCCGCCTGTCCTTCAGGATTTCACCGGCAAGCCGGGCGGCGGCCCAGACGCCGGCCGCGGTAAATACAAGGGATATCAGCCCGTCCGGCGTATCGGCCCCGAAAAACACCGCAAAGGGGAGTAGAACGTAGGACGGGAACGGGGGAAAGCTGACAAAGTATTTCCCGTCGTAAATCGCCAGTTCCAGCCAGGGATAGTCCTGTCCCAGATCCAAACGGCCCTGCAGCCAGGATTCTGCCTGCAGGGCGAAAGAAGGATATCCGTTTTTCAGGAAAAACCATTTGCCCGTAAACATGGCTGCGGCAAACAATACAGCCAGCACACTCAGACAGGCTGTGACCGAAGCGGCATATGATTTCCAGAAACATTTGACGCGGGCGGACATCCGGTTAATCCTTCAGCACCTGAACGACCCAGCTGCAGGCCATCTCCAGCGGGACTTTCGCCGTGTTGATGGTCAGGTCGTAGTTTTCCAGATCGCCCCATTCGCGGTCTGTATAATGGCGGTAATACAGGGCGCGTTTTTTATCCTTTTCCTCCAGCCTTTCTTCGATGGGTTTCCCGGGAATCTCCCCGTAGGTTTCCAGGACGCGCTCGGCGCGGTACGCGTCGTTGGCGTGAACGAAGAGGTTGAATACATCGTCGCGCTCCCGCAGGATATAATCCGCGCAGCGGCCGACGATCACGCAGGAAGACTTGTCCGCCAGCTCCCGGATGATTTTCGCCTGGGCGATATAGATCTTATCGTAATTGGACATCTCGCCAGGCCCGACGGACACGCTGTGGGACAGCGCGAGGTTGAACAGGAAGCTGTGGGTCGTGGAAGCGTACTCCCCGGCCTCCTTGACGAATTCGGGGGAAAAGCCCGTATCCGCCACCGCCTGCTCGATGATCTCGGAATCGTAGAAAGGAATACCCAGCTGATCGGCGATCATCTTTCCCAGGGTATGGCCCCCGGCGCCAAACTGACGGCTGATGGTCACAATGCGTTTCAACATAATGCAAGGCCTCCCTTTTTACTGCGTTTTCTTAAATGTTATTTTATCGCGGCGGAAGGGAAAAGTCAATAGAACGGATTGGTATCATTCCGGGGCGCAGAGCCTTTGCATCGTTTCCGTTACGTGTTCGCAGATGCCGGTTCCGTCCCGGAACAGGATCACATACCCGCCCAAAGAGCCTGCTTTCCGCTGGATCACGCTGCACCGCGCGTCCGCGTAGATCACCGCCTTGTGATTTCCGTTTTTGGCTTCCTGCATGAGGTTGGCGCAGGCGGAGTGTCCGTCCAGCGCGAGCAGCACAGATACCCGCCGCCTGAATATTTCGTAAGAGAAGCTTTTGTACAGCCCCAGACTGAAGGATTCGATGGCGATGCGGATTTTCGCGCCGCTGTTCAGCATGCGCTTTTTTTCGGCCGGGGAAACCGTGGCGGGCACAAACGCGAAAACGTCAAAGCGCTGCTTTGCCTGCTCAAGGACGTATTTTTCATACCCGGAAAGATGGTGGCCAATGACGAAAAAAACTTTATCAGGGTCCGCGGTCCGGATCATGTGATCCAGCAGCCGGATCACATCCGGGCGCAGCCTGGTCTGGTGGTGGATGCTGCCGAAGCTCCCGCCGGCAATGATGACGGGCAGTTTATCGGGCGGCAGTTCCTTGATCCTGTCCTTGAAAACGATCCGGCTGTCCGACGACGGGCGGCGGCCGGCGGACGCGCCCATGCTGAATGCGCAGGAGCGAAGCCGCTCCGCAAAAGCCTGTTCTTCATTCAAACCGGCCCCGGTGGCTTTGTCCCAGGCGATGGATTTGATCCGGAAGGCTTCCATGCCCTTATTAAGCAGTTCGTCCTCCGTCTGCCGCATCTTCCGCATATCGTCGAAAGAAAGGTGCAGCATGCGCTCCAGGGAAAGCTGCTCGTCGATGGAATTGGTGCCGTATATGCCGGCTCCGTCCGTCCCCTGCACGCACGGAATCCCGCAGGCAAGGTATTCCTTGAGCGGGTGATGGCTCAGCACGCTCAGGTTGTTCAGCCGCACGTTGCTGGTGATCTGGAATTCCAGCACCGCGCCGGAATCCTTCAGGTACTCAAGCAGCTGCCTGCCCTTCGCGGTATGCAGGTTTTCCGTGTATAATCCGTGCCCGATCCGGAGCTGCGGCATTTTCTGGCCGGGAAGAAGGGCCTGCCGGACGCAGGAAACGCTGTTCCGGACATTGCTGCGGAGACTGTCGTTTTCGCCCGCGTGGATCCGCATCACGTAACCGGGCACCGCGGCCGCGATGTGCGTCAGCGCGGTCAGCAGCGGCTCCAGGGTGCGGATGTCGTTCATTTCCTCGCCGATGATATCGCTGCCCGCCACATACGGGTCCTGAATCACCGCCTGAAAGACGCGCAGCTGGTTTTCCGTATCCACGCCGGCAGGCTGGTCTTTGATGATCGTCAGCGGGATCCTGCGGAAAGCGGCCAGGAGACGGATGAGGACGCCGGTTTCCCGGGTGACGGCCGGCATGACCCGGTGCATCCGGGAAAGCACCAGGGGCGCCTGATCTTCTTTCAGCAGGGAGGTATCGGAGATTTCCGCGTAACGCACGCCGAATTTCTGAAAATTCCGGGCGATCCAGAGCAGGATATCCTCCGCAAGCGTGTTGACCCCGTAAACGGGATGGCTCCTGTCCCGCCGCATCTGCGAAAGATATCCGCGGATTTCCGGGTCCGGAATCAGAGAGATGTCCGGGTTTTCCATCGGATCATCCGCTTTTTCGCCTTTGGTGAACACGTAGCGGTACAGGTATACTTTTTCCAGGTTGGTAAAAACGGCCTGCCCGTCTTTCAGGATGGCCAGGGACGTGCGGATGCGGTCGAGGTTATAGGAGGCGTCCTCCGGGTTTTTCAGGATCAGGCGGGCAAAATTGATAAAGGTGTTGTCATTGATCCGCCTTTCCAGATATTTCCCCTGCAGGGGAGAATCCCGGAAAGAAAGGGCGGTTTGCTCTCTGGCCGCCCGGAGAAAGGCCTCCTGGGCGTCGCTCAGCTTCAGGGAAAGCTTCCGGATGTAGTACAGCGGATAGCGGATCTGATGATGAACGCCCAGCGCGATCAGGAGATCCGGCGGGAGATTGGCGTTCATATGGGCGTGCAGATCGCTGTGGAATTTGCATTCGGAGCGGATATAGCTTTTGACCAGCGTCTGCCTGATATCGAGCCGGTAATCCTTCGTCTGGCTCATGAGCGTCTTGGCGATGGCGGGCATGGTGGCCTTTCGTTCCATCGTGCCGTCCGGGTAAATATTGGCTACCTTCGTATCGCCCAGGCGGAGGATATAGACTTCCCGGTTTTCGGCATCCAGATAACAGGGAATCTCTCCGCGGATCACCCTGAAGCCGGTTTCCGCCTCTTCGGAAAGAGGAAGCCCGCACAGCTTGGCCAGATTGGTGATCAGGTTGCCGCTCCGATGATGCGGCGTCCGCAGAACATAGGACAGCCTTCCGGCTTCCATGTTCATATCGACCACGACATCTTTTTCCTGATCCAGACAGAAAGTTCCGAAGTGCATGAGGTCTCCTTCCGCTCCGGTCGAAGGTCCATGGAAAAACACGGGCTTAAAGAAGGACCGATTTATGGCTTATATGTGTACGTATACCTTCCGACCAGCCAGGGGCAGCCGTTGTAGGAACCGAAGGCGTCCCCGTAGATCCGCAGCGTGTCGCCAACATGCCAGGTTTCTTTGGACATGTTGTCCAGCAGCACCATGCGGGATACCGTTTCCGTCCCTGTTTCCATCAGCGCGCGCTGCGGGGAATCCGAAAGGATTTCGGTGATGGTTCCCTTGCAGACGTAGATGGTCATGTTCTTGACGCGGGTGTTGAGGGTGTCCAGGAACTGGGTGTAGTTATAGGCGTCCATCGGCCAGGCGGCGGAAGTGTAGTTCCTGGCGGAGGGCACGTGATATACGTCGAAATTGACGACCGTCGTGGTTTTGCCGGGATAGGACGCCTCAATGGAGATGGTGTTCATGCCGATCTTGTTGAAAATGGCGGTAAAGGAGAATTTGCCGGTGGCGATCAGCTGCGAGGTATCCAGGTCCTTATGGTCGGACAGCACGCGGATCGTCGCCTTGTTGAGCGTGGTGCCGCTGACCGACATCTCGTTGTCCATCTGCCCGGCCACGCCGCCGTTCCAGCTTTCGCTGATGTTGGAATCCAGTTCCAGAAGGATGTCTTGCTTTTCCCTGAACAGGGTCATGACCAGGGTGTTTTTCCGGTAATACTTTGTCTGGCACTCGATGACGATGTCGTTGTTCCCGATCGGCTGCACCGTGGCGTTATAGGAAATCAGGCCGTCCTGGGAACTGACCAGGTCGGAATAGTTCTCCCCGTTGATGGTGACGGTGCTGCCCCGTTCCACCCGGAACTGGATCTGATACTTCGGGCGGCTGTTGACTTCGACATAGGTGACGTCCGGAGAAACCAGCGTAATGGGGGAAAGGGGGACGTCGACGTCAAAATGCAGGATGTCCATGCGCCGCCTTTCGCCGTTGGCGGTCTCCAGGTAGGGCGTCATGGTGACGTGGAAAACAGGCTCCGTCAGGTCTTCGACATCCTCATACCATTTGTAATCGGGGATTTCGAAGGTGACATAGCCGCCGCTCGCGATGCCGGGCATATGCAGCTCTTTGATGTGGATCTTGGAGCCGTCTTCCGCGGGGATCTTGATGATGTGCGCGGGCAGGTCGTCATAGATTGACGTGGTAATGATGACGTTGTCCTGCAGGTTGGAATGCTCCTCCATGAAAAAAGGCGGCAGCTTCAAAAAATAGCAGCCCGTCAGGCCGGCGCCGGCCAGCAGGAGGAGGACCGCCAGAGACCGGATCAGCTTGCCCAGTTTGGCCTTTCTCTGTGGGCGGAGCATCCGGCTGGGGGTGTCGTCCTGATAGATCGAGTGAATATACCGTCCGTCCGCCAGCACGCCCTGCACATCGATCTGATCGCCGTGGTAATCATCATAATCGATGGTCTGGACGTCCGCTGAGGACGCGGCGCGCGGCCGGTTCTGGGCGGCAGGCTCCATCTGCGCTTCTTCCGGGTCGGTCATGATGTAGCGTCTGCGGGTCGTATTCTGGCGGCGGCGCCCTGTGCGGTTGGTCAGCCGGGCGTACGGCTGGGTTTCCGCCTCGCGGAGACGGCGCTGCTCTTCATACCCGCGCAGCCGGCGGTCGCGCAGGGATTCCATTTCCTGCGCCAGGGTATCGCCCTGATCCGGAGACTGCTCGATGTTGCCGTTTTCATCTACGTCAAAATAAATCCTGTCGGGCCGGCTGTCGCGCAGTTCTTCTTTCCATGATTTATCTGGATGGGCATCATCAGCGGTCAAAACGGTTCCGCAGCGAAAGCAGCGGGGCAGGGAATCACGGTTCCAGGTACCGCAATGAGGACATTTCATCTTCCGGGAATCCTCCAAACAAGAATGAGAACAATCTCCCATATTCAATTATTCTGCGTCCTTTTTAAAAAACCTTTTCAAAAACGGAAACAGAATTGTAAAAATTCGAACGGGACTCTTCCGCGGCGGCCTGTCTTCCCGTCAAATCCGTACTTTACAAAATGCTTTTCTGTCGCTTATAATGTCCATACATTCGGAAGGAGGCAGTCAAGCGTTGCTGGAACGGATTCATTCACCGGAAGACCTGAAGAAGATGGACCCCGGCCAACTGGAAAGCCTGGCGGGCGAGATCCGCAGTGAGATTCTTCAGACGGTTTCCCGGAACGGCGGACATCTCGCTTCCAACCTGGGCGTGGTGGAGCTGACCATCGCGCTGCTGCGCGTGTTCAGCCCGCCGGAGGATAAGATTCTGTTTGACGTCGGCCATCAGTGCTATGTTTATAAACTGCTGACCGGCCGGTATGACCGTTTTTCGACGCTCCGGGAATGGCAGGGAATCAGCGGGTTCCCGCAGCCGCAGGAAAGCGAATACGATCCGTTTACGGCGGGGCACGCCTCCACATCGATTTCCGCGGCGGTCGGTCTTTGCCGTTCCAGGGATCTGCTTCATCAGGATTATCATGTGATTTCGGTCGTGGGAGACGGCGCGCTGACAGGCGGCATGTGCTACGAAGCGCTGAATGACGCCGGCAGCAGCAAGGAGCCCATGATCGTCATCGTCAACGACAACGGCATGTCGATCTCCGGCAATACGGGCGCGCTTTCCAAATACCTGACCTATATGCGGGTCAGCAAGGGCTGGATCAATATCAAAAAAGGCATTTCTTCCGTGCTGGAACACATTCCCCTGGTCGGGCAGCCGATGCTCAAAGCCTTCACCGGCGCGAAGGATCACATCCGCAACATCTTTGTGCACGACAAGTATTTTTCCGCGCTGGGCTTCCGCTATTTCGGGCCGATCGACGGGCACAACGAAGCAGCGCTGGAAAAGACGCTGACGCGCGTTAGGACGCTCCGGGAGCCAGTGGTCATCCACATCATCACGCAGAAAGGGCACGGCTACCAGCCGGCGGAGAACCAGCCGGACGTATACCACGGCATTCCGCCGTTTTATGTGGAAAGCGGCGCGGTACGGCGTCTTTCGTCCAAAAAGTCGTTCGGCCATGAAGCGGCGCGGCATCTGCTGGACAAAAGCGAAACGGATCAGCGGATTGCCGTTGTGTGCGCCGCCATGACGGACGGAACCGGCTTTGCGGACTGGAAACAGCGGTGCCCGGACCGGATTTTCGATGTAGGCATCGCGGAAGAACATGCCGTTACCATGGCGGCCGGCATGGCCAAAGGAGGCCTCCGTCCCGTTGCGGCGATCTATGATACGTTCCTGCAGCGCGCGTACGACCAGATGCTGGTGGACGTATGCCAGCAGAAGCTGCCGGTGCTGTTCCTGATGGACCGCGCCGGTTTCAGCGGCCCGGACGGGGCGACGCATCACGGACTGTTCGGCCTGAGCTATCTGCTGCCCATGCCAGATATGCGCGTATACTGCCCGGCCTGCGCCGGACAGTTGACGGAAGCGATTGATTACGCGCTCAGGCAGGATGGGCCGGCCGCCATCCGCTATCCCCGGTCAGAGCCTCACTGGACGGAAGCGGATGAAGCGCTGCTCCGGGACGCTGAGCGCTGGAACGTGCTGCGCGAGGGATCGGACTGCGCGCTGCTTTCCGTCGGCACGATCGCGGAAGAAGCGGTCCAGGCGCACGGTCTGCTTGCCGGAGAAGGCATTTCCTGCCGGGTATATTCCTGCTGCAGAATCAAGCCTTTAGATACGGAAACCCTTGAACCGCTTTTAAAAGAAGGCATTCCGGTCTTTACGCTGGAAGAGCATCAGAAAACGGGCGGGTTCGGCACGTACCTGACGCTGTACTGCCAGCAGCATCATTTCCCCGCGCCGGTTCATCTGTTCGCGGTAGAGGACCGGTTCGTGCCCCACGGGGACCGCAGGGAGCTTCTTTCCCTGTGCGGGCTGGACGCGGCGGCGGTTGCCGCTTCCATCAGGCGGCTGATGAACGGAAAAACGGAGAATCACACATGAAAACACGCGCGGATGTTCTGCTGGCCCGCCGCCCGGAGGTAAAAAGCCGGGAGGAAGCGCAGGCGCTGATCATGGCGGGCCAGGCGTATATCGGGGAAAAGCGGATCAATAAACCCTCCGAAATGTATGAAGAGGACACGGAAATCATCCTCCGCGGCCCGGTCAACCGCCTGGCCAGCAGAGGATATCATAAGCTTGAAAAGGGCATCCGTGCCTTCGGCGCTCAGGTCGGCGGGAAAGTCTGCATGGATATCGGCGCGGCGGCCGGCGGGTTTACCGATGTGCTGCTCAGAAACGGCGCGGCGCACGTATATGCCATTGACGTGGGGTATGGCCAGTTTGATTACCGGCTGAGCCTTGATGAGCGGGTCACCGTCATGGAACGCACCAACGCGAGAAACCTGACGGAGGATATGTTCCCGCTCCGCCCGAACCTGGCGGTCATGGATGTATCCTTCATTTCCATCTGCCTGATCCTGCCCACCGCCGCCGGGATCATGGGGGAAAGCGGGCAGTTTATCACGCTGGTCAAGCCGCAGTTTGAGGCGGGCCGCGGGATGGTCGGCAAGAACGGCGTCGTCCGGGAGGAAAGCACCCACCGGGAGGTGCTGCGGAAGATCTGCGATTTCGCACCTTCCTTCGGCTGGTCGGTCCGGCAGCTGACCTATTCGCCCATTAAGGGGCCGAAGGGAAACATCGAATTCCTGGCGGATATCCGGCCGGGGGAAGCTGAACCGGTTCCGGATTCAGTGATTTTTCGGCTGGTCCGGGAAGCGCACGAAACGCTGGACCGGGACTGATCAAAAAAACGGATGGCGGTTTGATGGACGCCATCCGTTTTTTTGATCAGACAGTCAGATTCATACAGTCAGGCAGAACGGAGCGAGGGGAAGGCCGTTCTCCCCGTAGATGCGCACGATGCCGTAATCCGTCCAGGCGTACCGCGCGCTGACCGGGCGGGCGATCTTCGCGTTGGACAATACCAGCGTCTGCCCCTGGACGGCGACATCTGCGGGAAGATAGCGGCCGTCCGGGCCGGCGATCTCCATAAGCGTATCCCCGCTGCCGGTCAGCCGGACGGAAGAAGACAGCCGCACGACGAGCCTGCTGCCCTCCGGAAACAAGGAAAGCGCACAGGGCGAAAGGGGCGCGGACTGGCCGTAAATCAGCGCCAGCGCATGGTCGCACAGACGTTCGCCCACGACCCTTTTGCAGGTCGGATGGATATTGCCGTATTCGCCCTGATCGATCAGACAGACCAGGCTGCTGTTCCGGATCAGACGGGCGGCCCGTTCCTGCGCGAGCCGCAGTTCAGGCCACATAAAAGAATCCTCCGCGCCCTGGTCGATCCACATGGGCAGCTGAACATTGAGGAAGGGGAGCCGGTCGTCCCGGAAATCCTTCCGGAGCATTCTGACAAAATCGATCAGCAGCGTATCATATTCTTTTGTTTTCCAGGTGTCTTCCTCGCCCTGGTAAAACAGCACGCCCGTCAGGGAAGCGGGAATGACATGGCTTGTCATGCTGTGATACAGCCCGGCAGGACGGTAGGGAGAACCGGGGCCATCCGGGATTTTCCAGGGAAACGGGCCGATGATTTGTTCAAGCTCCCTGCCGGTAATCCCCGGGTTCTTTTCGCGGTAAGGGGCGGCTTTTTCGTCCCATGCCCGCATTTTCGCATAGGCTTCCGCTTCTTCCGTTTTGTACTGCGCCATGGTCTTATCGCCCGCAGCCGCTTTGTAGGCGTCCATGTACTTCGTTCCTTCCCGGGAACAGAGCAGGGCCTCCTCGTTCATCCAGCAGGAAACGGAAGTGCCGCCCCAGTAGCAGTCGATGATGCCGACCGGGACCTGCAGCTTTTTTTCAAGCTTCATGGCAAAAAAGTATGCGGCCGCGCTCATGTCCGCGGCGCTGCCCGGCGCGACGGACTGCCAGCGGACGGCGGCAAAGGCGCTGTCGCTTTCCGGCCCGGGCACCGCGTTTTTCGGCACGTTGAAATAGCGCACCTGGTCGTTCTGATGCGTAGGAATCAGATCCCGGCCCTCATCC
>CAMJXZ010000046.1 GCA_946409855.1 uncultured Clostridia bacterium
GGCCCGGAAAATGATCCGGTGGATCATTTTCACCGAACAGCGGGCCGGCAGGCCCTGGCACGAAGTGGCCCTTTACTTAAGATCCGCAGCAGCGGCATGTACGCTGCGGGGTTATTCGCGCCCGGAAATGGAGCCGGTGGCTCCATTTCAGCGAATAACGGGCCGGCAGGCCCCGGGGTTCCTTGCGGATTTGCCGCCCGGGGTTGCGAGGGCCCGAAGAACAGGCCAGTGGCCTGTTCTTACCGAGCAACGGGCCGGCAGGCCCTGGCAGCAACTCATCTGTCAGCAGATTCAAAGGGAAAAGCCATACGCGACAGGCAAAGGCGTTTAGGGGGGTCCCGCAGGGGGGTCGCAAGACCCCCCTGCGCTTCCCGCCGCTTCCCGCATCTCGTTTTTCAGCGTGTCCCCGTCGTCGCCCCGGGCGTAGGATACCGCCAGCACCTGGTCGTAGCGGTACACGCCGGGCAGCTTCCTGCCGGCCCTCCGGTAGGAAAAGCTATCCTCCTCCATCGTAAGGACCGTCAGGTTGACGTAACGCATCCTTTCCTCCTGCACCAGCACCCGCACCGGCCGGTTGTGCCGCAGGGAATAGCGGAGGAAACGCTCAAAATCCATCATCCGTCCCCATCCCCCAGCTGTCGATATAGGTCATGCAGTGCTTTGCCAGGTTGGCCAGGCCGTTATTGCTCTTCCCGTTGTAGCCGTTGACCACCATCACGAAGGTCAGCCCGGTCTCCGGCTGATAGAACGCGTCCGACGTCAGCCCGTTGTACCGGCCCTGATGCCCGTACCAGACCGGCCCGCCCAGGTCGTGATGGGCGACGAACAGGCCGTAATCGCTCTTTCCGGCCACGCTGCTGCCTGGGATCTCCGACTGGTCCTGTTCCATCAGGCGGATCGTCTCCTCCGAAAGGATCCGCACCCCCTCATACACCCCGCCGTTCACCATCATTACCATCAGCTTGCTCAGCCCCGCGGGGCTGATGTACAGCGCGCCGGCAGTACGGTCGGTATGGATGGCCGGGTCGCAGGTGTCGTCGTACCCTTCCGCCGCCTTGAGCTGGCGGGACGCGTTGGACGTGGTGATCCCCTGCCGGGTCATCAGGGAGCCGATATTTTCCTGATCGATCAGAAGCGTCGGGCTGTAGGCGGCGTCGATGCCCAGGGGATAAAAAACGTGCTCCGTCATATACGCGTTGACGGACCGGCCGCTCAGCGCCTCGATCATCGCCCCGCACAGGCCGCCGTTCAGGTTGGCGTAATGGTATTTCTGCCCGGGCACGAGGTTGCGGTAAAAGTATTTGGTGCCCGGCTTCAGGTTCTCCCAGTCCGGCAGATAGCCGCTGGTCTGCTTGATGGAGGATGTATGGGAAAGCACCTGCCGCATGGTAATGTCCCGGTCCGGGCAGGCGGGGTTGGCCACCCGCATGGGCAGATAACCGCTGATGGGGTCGTCCAGCCCGATCATCCCCTGCTCATAAAGCTGCATGAACCCGATCGCCGTGACCATCTTGGTGACGGAAGCGATGTGGTAGGCCGTGGTCAGCTCCACCGGGTTTTTATGGGTATCCCGGTTGCCCTGGGTATAGATCAGAAGGGGTTTTCCCCGCCGGGTGACGATGAACACCCCTGCCTTCGCCCCGGAGGACCGGAACAGCGCGGCAAACTTTTCTTCCCATTCCGGGTTCGGCATGTACCCCGCCGCGATGTCCTCCATAAATAAGGCGGACAAAACCACCGGCTCCGCCTCGCTTTTTTCCTGCGCGCCTTCCGACGCGGCCCGCGCCGCGGGGATCACGCCCGCTCCCGGGACCGCGCATTGAAGGCACAGCCAGCAAAGGACCCATGCCGCCAGCAAACGCGTCAGCCGTCTTTTTCCCACAGGAACACCTCGCTTTCCGATGAAGGGATTGTACCATGAAAGCCCGCCGGGCGCAATGAAGCGCCGGAAAAAAACAAAGAAAAACATTCCCGGCACACCGATTTCCGTTGACATTCACAGTTTTTGTTAATACAATAACAACAGAGTATCGGAGGAGGAGAGAAGGATCATGCTTTCCGTTTTGAAAAGCGCCGCCCTGCCCATCCGCGCCGGCGTGCATGACGGCATGTTTCACGCCGACGACGTGCTGTGCGCCGCGCTGCTGTATATTGCCTACGGGCGGGAAAACGTAACCGTCGTCCGTTCCAGGGACCCGCAGGTCCTCGCCGGGTGCCAGATCGTGCTGGACGTGGGCGGGCAGGACCTGATCACCGACAGCCGCGTCTGCCTGGACCATCACCAGGCCGGCTCCCTGATCCGGGAAAACGGTATCAAGGCCGCCGCCTGCGGGAAGCTGGCGGACCTGATGTTTGCCGACGAGCCCCGGGTGCTCGCCGCCATGCGGGAAGCGTTCCTGGACGACGTGGAGGCGCAGGACAACGGCCAGCAGGGCCATCAGCGCCACCTGTTTTCGTTTGTCCACACCCTGAACCGCACCTGGAAGGACCCGGCGCAGGAGGATGACGCCCGCTTCCTGCAGGCAGCCGCCATCGCCGAGCAGATCCTTTCCGCCCGGCTCGCCCACATCCGCAGCTCCCTGGAGGCGGAAAGCATCATCGATTCCGCGATCCGGACCACCTACGACCGCGGCGTCGTCCGGCTGCCCCAGTGCTTCGAGTGGGTCCGCCAGGTGGTCGCCCACAACGACCTGCACCCCGAACAGAAGATCCTGTTCGTCATCTATCCCGCCGACGGCGCCTACAACCTGCAGGTCGTGCCGGTCAGCGCAGATTCCTTTGAGGCGCTGCTTCCCCTGCCTGCCTCCTGGGCCGCCAAACGGGATGAGGCGCTTGCCGCCGTGACGGGCATCGAAGGCTCCGTTTTCTGCCACGCCGCCCGTTTCCTGGCCGTCTTCCGCACTTTGGAAGGGGCGCTTAAGGCGGCGGAGCTGGCCCTTCAGGCAAAAGACTGAACGATACAACCGTCAGGAGGATCCTATTTTGCGTACAGCACGGAAACGCGAAGACGAACAGGCCATCGCCGCCTTCGAGCGGACGAGAAAGACCAGAAGCATCCCCCTCAACGAAAAGCGCACCACCCATTACGGAAACGTGCTGCGGCATTACCGGGAAGCGGCCGGGCTGGACCAGACCTCCGTTGGAAAGGCCATCGGCTACAGCACCAACACCATCAGCAACTGGGAAAACGGCGTTTCCCGGCCGGACATCGACGCGGTGCCCAAGCTCTGCGCGCTGCTCCGGATCCCGCTGACCACGTTTTTCGATATCGATACCGACCCGTCCCTGTCCGAACAGGAACAGGGGCTGCTGCGGGACTACCGCCGGCTGAGCGCCCCCCGCAAGGCGTTCGCGGCGCAGTTCGCCCGCCAGCTGGCCGAAGATGAAGCGGCCCTTCAAAGAGCCATGAAGGATTACCGGCACCGCCGCGCCCTGCCCCATCAGGCCCTGAGCGCCGCCGCGGGGGTCGGCGTCCCCATGGAAGAGGACGGCGCCTCCCCGGAGATGCTGCTGGTGCGCAGCACGCCCGTTTCCATTCAGGCGGACGAGGTCTTCACCGTCAACGGCAAAAGCATGGAGCCCGACTTTCCGGACGGTTCCTTTGTGTACGTCCAGCACGCCGATCACGTGGCGCCGGGCGAAATCGGCATCTTTGTGGTGGCCGGCGCGCCCATGATCAAGGAATACCAGCCCCAGGGCCTGAAATCCCGCAACCGCGCCTACAGGATGATCCGCCCCAGCGAGGACGACCGGGTGCGCTGCATCGGCAGGGTGCTGGGCCTCGTCCCCAAGGAAGATCTTCTGTAGGCCGGACGGGCAGCGCTCTTTTCCGCACAGCGCGGCGCCGGTCATCCGGGAACGCCCGGAACGGCGCGTCCGGTACCAATCAGGAGGTAACACGGCATGTACAGCCGGGATACGCAGGCCGCCAAAGCCCTGGCGGAAAAGCAGCACCTGGGGCAGACAGATAAAGCGGGCAGCCCGTACATCACCCACCCCGCCCGGGTAGCCGAAAGGCTGGAGACGGACGAGGAAAAGGTCGTCGCCTGGCTCCACGACACGGTGGAGGATACCGGCCTCTCCCTTTCAGAAATCGAGGCCCGTTTCGGCCCGGAAACCGCCGCCGCCGTGGACGCCGTCAGCCGGCGGGACGGTGAATCCTGGGACGATTATCTGGACCGCGTCAAACAGAACCCGGTCGCCCGCCGGGTCAAGATCAGCGACCTGATCGACAACAGCAACCTGTCCCGTCTCCCCAAAGTAGGATGGAAGGACGTCAAACGGCAGGAAAAATACAACCGCGCCCTTCAGTACCTGATGCCGCCTGACGCGCGGACGGACTGAACGGGGTTTCCCCCGGGGATCCCTTCCGGGGCGTTCTCCGATCGCCCGGTTCAAAAAGCACCCCTGGCCTTCCGCAGGCCAGGGGTGTTTTCACGCTGCGCGCCGGGCAAAACCGAGGCGCGTCCTTCGCATATGGCCGATCGGGCGGCTGCCGCCCTTATTCCCCGAAGGCTTTCAGCAGGACGGCCAGGTTTTCCCGCATCGCCTGCTCGTAAGCGTCCGGGGCATCCGGGCCGTCCGTGACCGGGTTCAGCTCGTACATCGGGGCTCCGGTTTCCCGGGCGATCACGTTCAGGGCGTCCGGGTGCACCCCCGGCTCCGAAAACAGGGGGCAGCCGCCCGCTTCCCGGACCAGCGAAACGGTCTGGGCGATCATGCGGGGGGAAGGCGTTTCGTCCGGTTCGACGGTCACCGATGCCAGTACGCGCAGGCCCATGGCCTCGGCAAAGTACGGGAATGCCTCGTGGAAGGTGACGATGTACCTGCCCGCATAGCCGGCAAGGGCATCCCGCATCTCTTCCCCGAGCCTGGTCAGCGTTCCGGCGTACCGTTCCGCGTTTTCAAGGATCCGCTCCCGTTCGTCCGGCAGAAGCTCCGCCAGCCGCTGGCCCAGGTTGACGGTCATCCGCGCCGCCAGAAACGGGCTCAGCCAGATGTGGGGATTATCTTCCCCGTGGTCGGACATCAGTTCGATCCCGGCGGAACAGTCCGCCAGGGGCAGCTCCGCCCTTTCCCGGGTCAGAAGGGGCAGAAAACTCTGCTCCATCCCGGCCCCGTTGATGATCAGGCACAGGGCCCCGTCCAGTTTTTTTAAGTCCCCCGTCATCAGCTGAAAATCGTGCAGGCAGCCGGTCCCGGCAGGGGCCAGCGTCTCCAGCCGGACGCCGGGGACATCCCTGAGCACATTCTCCGCCAGGATCCTTACCGGATAAAAGGAACAGACGACCGTCGCGGGTTCTCCGCTTTCAGCGAAGGCCCCCATGGGCACAAGCGCCAGCGCGGCCGTCAGCAGCAGGCAAAACAGTCTCTGAATAAACAGTCTGGTCATGGGTTCTCCTTGGTGCAGTCCAGCATGAAGCGGCAGACGGCCGGGAACAGCGTATCCGTTTCCGGGCCGATGGTGATCACGTGCAGGGGCTGCGTCAGCGTCAGTTTCTCTTTCCTTGCGGACGAAACGCCGGCCAGGATAACGTCCGCGCTGTCTTTCGAGATATCCGGGTCTTTTTGGGACTGCGCGCACAAAACCGGGCACCGGACGCCGGACAGCCGCTCCTTCGCCATCCGGATCAGCGTTTTCAGATCCGTCAGCCGGGGCGTCGGGATCACGTCATAGCCGATGTCATAATCCGGGTCCAGCAGCTGATCGGCGGCCTTCTTTCGCTTTGGGAGCAGCGGCAGGATTTTCCCGATCAGCGGTGCGGCGCCGGCAAAGGGGTTGGAAATCCCCATCGGGGCCGAACAGGTCACGCAGCAGGCCGGCTGCTTTTCGGCAGCCAGGATCAGGGACAGCACGCCGCCCATGGAAAGGCCCGCCACGCTGACCGTGCGGAAAGCGGCCGCCATCGCGTCATACGCTTCCCGGACGTCCGAAAGCCAGTCCTCCCAGGAGGCTTTCAGCATATCCTCCGCCCTGGTGCCGTGGCCGGTCAGCAAAACGCCCCGCACGGTAAACCCCTGCTGCTGCAACGCTGTTCCGAGCTTCAGCATGTGCGCCGGGCTCCCTGTGAAGCCGTGGATCAGCAGCACGGCGTCCGCCCCGCCAAAGAGGGTAAAATCCGCCGCCAGGGGCGAGAGCAGCCCTGCCTGCGGCGCTTGTTTTTCTTTTGCCATGCGCAATCCTTATTGTTTCCTGACCAGGATGAATTCAGCGTCCCCGCCGAACTCCGGCAGGATCGCCTCCCGGTCGGCAGGCCGGACGAACGCATAGGGCACCGAAAGCAGCGTCACGTGATACGCTTCCGCCTCCCCGGTGATTTCCGCCGTGCCCGTTTCATCGGTGACCACGGTGATATTTTTATACGGGGTCCTGAACATTACCCGGCAGCCCGGCACGCCCGCTCCGTCCGTATCCAGCACCGTTACGGACCAGACCGACGGCTCATCCTCCCGGTCCACATCCCAGAGCAGGTCCGCCCTGTACACGTACTTCAGATAGGTGAAAAACGACTCCAGCGAGTCCATGTTCGGAAATACCAGCATGCTGGCGATGATCCGCCTCTCATTCGGCCGGATCACCGCGGCGGTGATCTGGGTCAGGCGGTCCCAGTCGCAGGGCACGGTCAAACGGTACCCGCCGTCTTTCCGGTAGGGCAGGATCATCTGCGACCCGTCCTGATTGCTCGTCAGGACGCACACGGTCCACGGGTTTTCGTTCCCGGTCAGCGTGAGGTTGAGATTTGCCGCGCTCTGCTCCAGCAGGAAAATGCGGACCGGGCCGTACAGCTTCTGCAGCAGGTCGGACGGGTCTTCCACCCAGACGTTGCGCGCGTCCTCGTTCTCCAGCTCCATTCTGGTCCGGCTGTCCACAGGATACTGCGGAAGCTCTTTCAGCGCGGACTCGGCCTCCGCCCCGTGCAGCAGGGAAAAATCGGCCAGCGACGCCAGGTCCTCCCCTTCGGCGCCCCGTTCGTCCTTCATGTAGCGGAAGGAAATCACGTGTTCCCCCGCGCTCAGGGCGAGCGTGTCCCCGCGCCAACCGGTGTCCCCGCTGAACACCCGGGCTTCCCTGCCGTCCACAGTGATCATCAGGGCGTCAAACAGTTCCTCGCTGGACACGCGGAACCGGTAGGAAAAAGCATCCCCCTCTTCCGCCGTCATAAGTACGGTCAGGCCGCATACAGAGTCGTCCTGCCCGCCGTTGGTGGAAGATACAGCGCCTGTCTCGTCCTGCCGGAAGGGCCACACGTACGCGCCGGACTGGTTGGTGACCCTGATCGTTTCGTCCCGGGTCAAAAGCCTGGTCAGCGCGTCGGCGTCCATCGGCTCCATGGCGGCCCTGGCCGGCGGAAAGCCCGTCAGAACCACCGTTTCCGTATAATCATCCGAACAGAAGTAATCAAAAACCCGCTCAAAATCCGCTTCTTCGGTCCTTGCCTCGGTATAATGCAGCGCGATTTTCCCGAACCGGTCCAGCACCAGCATGGTGGGGACGGAGCGGACCCCAATTTCTTCGGGCAGGGAAGTCTGACTGCCCGCGACCATCAAAAAAGACAGCCCGTTTTCCCCGGCATACGCCCGGACAACATCCTCCGTATCCGAGTATTCCGTGGAGATCGCGACCACAGCCGCCTGATCCCGCCAGCGTTCATAGGCTTTTTCCAGCGCGGGGAAGCCTGCCCTGGAGGCGTTGCTGTAGGTGGCGAAAAACTGAATGATCACCATCTTTTTGCTTTCCAGCGTCTGCCGCAGGGTAAACTCTTCCCCGTCCACCGTCTGCAGCCACGTGTCCATCAGCACATCCACCGTCCGGACCGGCGCTTCCTCCGCAAAGGCGGCAGCCGCCGGCAGCAGCGCCAGGCAGCATAGCACCAGCAAAATCCTTTGGATCGTCTTCATTGCGTATATCTCCCGGAGTCAATAGAGTCATCTGAATCATACGGCGGTTATCCGCCTGCCTGCCGGACGCAGCCGGCGCTGTCTTCCCGATCATCAGGAGAACAGCGGCGCGCGGACCGGCCCCTCGACAGAGCGGGAACGCCAGATATTTCCTTTTCTATTTTATCATGAATCACGTGCCGTTTCAAGTAAACGATGGCCTCTTCGTAAAAGATTCGTATCATTTTTTCCATATTTTGTTCATAAACCCCAATCATTTTGTAAAAATTTTCATTTCGTCCCGCCGGCGGCGCGAAACAAACCGTCCCCTCTTCTCTCCGGGTACGGAAAGAAAAAGGGACGGCGGTTTGTTCCCCGCGGATGCTTACGCCTGCTCCGCGGCGCTCCCGGCAAACTGGGACTGATAGAGCTTCGTATAGAACCCGTTCCGGGCGATCAGTTCGTCGTGGCTGCCCTGCTCGATGATCCTGCCGTCTTTCATCACCAGGATCTGGTCCGCCCCGCGGATGGTGGACAGCCGGTGCGCCACGATGAAGCTGGTGCGCCCCCGCATCAGCTTGTCAAAGGCCTCCTGGATCTGCACCTCGGTGCGGGTGTCAATGCTGGACGTCGCCTCGTCCAGGATCAGCATGGGCGGCAGACAGAGCATGACCCGGGTAATGCAGAGCAGCTGTTTCTGCCCCTGGCTCAGGCTGTCGTCGGTGATGACCGTATCCAGCCTGTCCGGCATGCGGCGGATGAACTCCCAGCTGTGGGCTTCCTTCGCGGCCCGGATGATTTCGTCGTCCGAGGCGTCCGGCTTGCCGAAAGCGATGTTCTCCCGCACGGTGCCGTTCTTGAGCCAGGTTTCCTGCAGCACCATGCCGTAATTCCTGCGCAGGGAGGCGCGGGATACGTCCATGACGCTCTGATCGTCGATGCGGATATCGCCCCTGTCCACGTCGTAAAAGCGCATCAGCAGGTTGATGAAGGTCGTCTTCCCGCAGCCGGTGGGGCCCACGATGGCCGTCTTCATGCCGGGCTCGGCGTGGAAACGGAACCCCTCGATCAGCTTTTTGCGCTTGTCGTAGGAGAAGGAAACGTTCTCGATGTCGATGTGCCCGCCCCGGTTGACCAGCGCCGCCGGGCTGTCCGCCTTTTCCGGCTCCGCCTCGATCAGCTCAAACACGCGCGCGGCGCAGGCCAGGGCGTTCTGCAGCTCGGTGATGACGGAGGAAATATCGTTGAAGGGCTTCATGTACTGGTTGGCGTAGTGCAGCATGACCGTCAGCCCGCCCACCGTCAGCCCGCCGGACAGGATCCGGTGGGCGCCGATCAGGGCCACGGCGGCATAAATGACGTTGTTGACCGCCCGGGTGGAAGGGTTGGTCAGGGAGCTGAAAAAGACCGCTTTCTGGGAATACCCCTTCAGTTCCTCGTTGATTTCACGGAACTGGGCCGAGGCCTTCTCTTCATGGCCGAAGGCCTTGACGACCTTCTGATTGCCGATCAGTTCGTTGATCAGGGCCGTCTGCCGGCCCCGGGTCGCCGTCTGCGCGCTGAACATCGTGTAGGAGCGGGTCGCGATGAACCGGGCCACCAGGAAGCTGACCGGCGTTAAAACCAGCACGGCCAGAGTGATCCCGGCGTTCTTGGAAAACATGAACCCCAGCGTCACCCCGATGGTCACCACGCCGGCGAACAGCTGGGTAAACCCCAGCAGCAGCCCGTCGGACAGCTGATCCGTGTCCGCGATGATCCGCTGCACGATGTCGCCGCCGGAATGGCTGTCCAGGTAGGAAAGGGGCAGCGCCTGGATCTGCCGGATCGCGCGGGAACGGATGTCCCGCACCGTGCGGAACGCCAGGCGGTTGTTGATCATGTTCATGGCCCAGGTGCCGGCGGCGGAAAGGACGACCAGGATAAGGATCCGGATCAGGAACCCGCCCAGCGCGTCAAAGCGCACCCCGCTTTCCGCGATCTGGTCGATGGCGTCGCCGAAAAGGATGGGGACGTACAGCTGCAGCACCACGGTCGCCGCCGCCAGCAGGACGCTCAAAAGCAGGAGCAGCCTGTACCGGCCGATGACCCCCAGCACCTTGCGCAGCGTCTTCATGCTCTGGCCTTTCACGGCCTGTTCTTTCTTCGTCTTCATGCCGGCACCTCCCTTGGGGATGCGCCGTCAGGTCCCGCCGGCTTTTCCTCCGGGAACTGGGAATAGTAGATTTCCTGATACACCCGGCAGGAGGAAAGCAGCTGCCCGTGGGTCCCCGCGCCGGCCAGTACGCCGTCGTCCAGCACCAGGATCTGATCCGCCGAGCGTACGCTGGACGTGCGCTGGGAGACGATGAACACCGTCATGTTCCCGGGCAGGGAAGCGATGGCGCGGCGCAGCGCCAGGTCCGTGGCGAAGTCCAGCGCGCTGGCGGAGTCGTCCAGGATCAGGATCTCCGGCTGCTTGACCAGCGCCCGGGCGATGGTCAGCCGCTGGCGCTGGCCGCCGGAGAAGTTGCGGCCGCCCTGCTCGACCTTCGCGTCCAGCTGCCCTTCCTTCCCGCGCACCACCTCCGCGGCCTGCGCCGTTTCCAGCGCGGCCCAGAGCTGTTCGTCCGTCGCCTGCTCATTGCCCCAGCGGAGGTTTTCCCGGATGGTACCCTCAAACAGCACCGCCTTCTGGGGCACCACGCCGATTTTCCGGATCAGCGCCCCTTCCGGATAATCCCGGACGTCGGCGCCGTCCACCAGCACCTTTCCTTCCGTGGCGTCATAAAACCGGGAAATCAGCTGCACCAACGTGGACTTGCCGCTGCCCGTGCCGCCGATGATCCCGACGGTCTGCCCCTTCCGGACGGAAAAATCGATATCCGTCAGCGCCGCGTCGCCGCTTTTGCTGTAGGAAAACGAAACATGGTCAAAGCGGACCGCGCACTCCCCCGCGCCGGACGGCGCCTGCGTTCCCAAAGGATACGCCATGGAAGGGGCCACCTCCAGCATGGACTGGATCCTGCGGCCGCAGGCCAGGGATTTGTCGATGGTGATGATCAGGGAAGCGAGCTTGACCAATTCCACCACGATGAGCGCCATGTAGTTGTACAGCGCCACCACGTCCCCCTGCCGCAGCGCCCCGGCGGATACCTGAAGCGCCCCCTTCCGGATCAGCCAGACGGCGGCCGCGTTGATGATCAGATACGTGGCCGGGTTCATCAGGGCCGACAGCTTCCCGACCCGCTCGTTCATTTTCGTCAGCAGGTCGTTGCGGCGGTCGAACTCCCCGATCTCCTGCTTCTCCTTGCAGAAGGCGCGGATCACCCTGACGCCGGTCAGGTTTTCCCGGGTCATCCCCAGCAGCCTGTCCAGCAGCCCCTGCACCCTGGAAAACATCGGGATGCTCAGCAGCATGATGCCGAACACTACCAGGCTCAGCACCGGGATCACCGCGGCAAAGATCAGGGCGCACTGCGTGTCGATGGTAAACGCCATGATCATCGCGCCGAATACGATGAACGGGCTTCTCAGCAGCAGCCGCAGCGCCAGGTTCACGCCGTTCTGCACCTGGTTTACGTCGCTGGTCATCCGGGTGATCAGGGTATCCGTCCCCAGCGTGTCCAGCTCCCGGTAGGACAGGTGCTGGATGTGGTCAAACAGCGCCTGCCGCAGCTTCGCGGCAAAGCCCACGCTGGCCTTGGCGGCCATCCACTGCGCGGTAAAAGAGAAACCCATGCCCAGCACCGCCAGCGCGATCAGCAGCAGGAAATACCGGAAAATCAGCCCCGGATCGTTCCGCTGAACGCCGTCGTTGATGATGACTGCCACGATCACCGGGACCAGCAGGTCCATCAGCGATTCCAGCAGCTTGAACAGCGGCGCCAGAACGCTTTCCCCGGCATATTCCCTGAGATAGATCCACAGCTTCCTCACCCCGAAACCTCCCGCGTGTCTGTAGTGTCCTTTATTATACCAGCTTTTTACATCAAAGAAAACCATGAATTGACATGTTTATCGATTCGTGAATTGACATGTTTATCGATTCGCTTCTTGAAATCGGGAATATTTTATGCTATCATATAAAAGGATTTGTATGTCCCTGATGAACGAAGCCAACATCTTGATCAGATGAACAGGAGGATTACACAATGACCATTACCAAGAATCAGAATGGCAGCACCCTGGAGATCGCCCTGGAAGGCCGTCTGGATACCATGACCGCCCCCGAACTGGAAGCAGAACTCAACCGCTCGTTGCCCAGCGCGGACAGCCTGGTGATGGATTTTGCGAAGCTGGACTATATCTCTTCCGCCGGGCTGCGCGTGCTTCTTTCCGCGCACAAGGTCATGAACACCAAGGGCGGCATGAAGATCAAAAACGTCAACGACGTCGTGCAGGAAGTGTTCGACGTGACCGGGTTCGTCGATATCCTCAACATCGAATGAGGTGATCCCCGATGAAAACGGATGTCATCAACGTTTCCAGCCGCGGGAACCAGATTGTCCAGGCGCTGGACCTGGTGGACCGGGTGGCCGCCTATAAGCGGCTTTCTTCCAAAGAAGTAATGCCGCTGCGGCTGCTGACGGAAGAAATGATGGGCATGATGCGTTCCATCACCGGGGAAACCGAAGGCCAGTTCTGGATCGAGGATCAGGACTCGGATTACCGGCTCCATCTCAAAGCCTTTACCCGCATGGACAGCGGAAAGCGCGAGCAGCTCCTGTCCGCTTCTTCCTCCGGGAAAAACGAATCGGCCCACGGCCTGATGGGCAGGCTCCGGGACCTGCTGGACCGCGGCGCGGACGCCGATATCGCCGCCGTGAGCAACCCGCTGATGATGTCCGGCATGTGCGGGGAACAGAATACCCCCATGCTGGACGTGGAATGGTCCCTGGGCCGCTACATCGACGAATACCAGCACAGCCCTTCCGTTACCGACGCGCAGCGGGAGGTTTGGGATGAACTGGAAAAATCCGTCGTCACCCACGTGGCGGACGATGTGAAGGTCAGCATCAAGGGACAGAACGTGGAAATGATCATCTGTAAAAAGCTGTAATAACGCGCCGCCCCGCAGCCGCGCGCCGCGTAAAAGCGCAAAAGCAGCCCGCCTTTTCAGGCGGGCTGCCGCATTGTGGAAAAACGCTCACGCGCGTTATTTCTTCTGGATCATCTTTTTGATCGTGAAGATGCCCAGCGCGAGGGAGAACACGATGCCTCCGGCGGCCACCAGCGGCATCCCGTCGGGCGTCTTGGGTTCGATATTCGCCAGGGCCAGGATGCAGGAGCCGAAGAAGAGCACGCAGGAGAACATGGCCAGCACGACATTGGTAACGGTTCTTTCCGCCCGGTTGGCCAGTTCCTCGTAGCCGGTCAGCTCCATGTTCATCTTCATCCGGCCTTTGACCATATTGTTGAGCGCGTCGGACGCCAGGATCGGGAGCTTGGCCGTCTTCTTGCCGATCTCCAGCGCTTCCTTGCCGGTGGACATCAGCTTCTGGCCGATGTCGAAGCTCTTCCTGGCCCGGTCCATGAGCTTCCCGGAGATCAGTTCAAACAGGTTGAGCTCCGGGCAGAGCTGCTCGATCACGCCCTCGATGGTGGTGATGGAGCGCACCAGCATGGTGTATTTGCCGGGCAGGGCGATGTGGTGCCTGGTGGCCAGGTCGACGACTTCCTCCAGCAGCACGGACAGGTCCAGGTCGCTGATGCTCGTCACGTTCATGTACTTGCCGAGCATCACGTCCAGGTCTTCCATCAGCTTGTTGCGGTCGGTCCTGGGGGACGCCGCGCCCATGGACATGACGGAGCTGACCAGCGTTTCCAGGTCCCCGTCCAGCAGGGAGAGGATCAGACTCTGAAGGATGTTGACGTCCGCGTCGGTGATGCGGCCGATCATGCCGAAATCGATCCAGTAGGGCAGCCCGTGGGAGACCATGATGTTGCCCTGGTGCGGGTCGGCGTGGAAGGTGCCCACGTCCAGCACCTGGTGCAGATAGTTTTCGACGATCGTCCTGCCCAGTTCCTCAAAGTCGCAGCCCTGCTCCTTGAGCTTCTCCTTTTTGCCGATGGAGCAGCCGTCCACGTAGGTCATGGTGAATATCCGCTCGGTGGTCAGCTCGTCAAAGACCGTCGGGCAGGTGATCTTCGTTTCATCCTCG
>CAMJXZ010000047.1 GCA_946409855.1 uncultured Clostridia bacterium
CCGGTGCCCAAGTATCCGGCTGTTGGGGACCCGGTGCCCTGGGCGCGGAACGGCAGTTATCTTTCCGCCGGTTCCCTGCTGGGTCAGTCTGCCGCCCATGAGGCGGGCGCTTTTTATATTCAGGAGCCTTCCGCCATGGCGGCCGCCGAGGCGCTGCGCCCGGCCCCTTCGGACACGGTGCTGGACCTGTGCGCCGCGCCGGGCGGCAAGTCCACCCAGCTTTCGGACATGCTGACGGAAGGCACCCTGGTCGCTAACGAGATCCATCCCGCCCGCGCCAGGGTCCTATCCGCCAACCTGGAGCGGATGGGCTGCTTTAACGCGATTGTCACCTGCGCTTCCCCGGAAAAGCTCGCGTCCCTCTGGCCCGAAACCTTCGACGCGATCCTGGTGGACGCGCCCTGCTCGGGGGAGGGGATGTTCCGCAAGAATCCGGACGCCGTCCGGGAATGGCAGCCCGCTTCGCCGGAGGGCTGCGCCGCCCGGCAGAAGACGATCCTGGAGTGCGCGGCCGGCATGCTGAAGCCCGGCGGCCGGCTGGCGTACAGCACCTGCACCTTCAACCGGACGGAAAACGACGACCAGATCCTGTCGTTCCTTTCCCGCCATCCGGATTTTGAAACGCTCCCCTTCGCGCTGCCCGGGCTGACCCCGGCGCCGGAGGGGATGCTGCACCTGTGGCCGCACCGGGTCCGGGGAGAAGGACATTTTGTCGCCCTGCTTCAAAAAAGGAAGGGGCCGGCGCGGGAGACGGCTGGCGCGCCTTTTCCAAAGCCGGACAGGGGCCTTCGCGCGGCGGCGGAAGCGGCCTTGAGCCGGCTGATCACGGCGCCTCTTTCGCCGGACGGGCTGTTCGGGGACCTGCTGCTGCGCCTGCCGCCCTTTGTCCCGCCGCTGCGCGGCGTTCAGGTGCTGCGGGCGGGGCTCTCCCTGGGCCGCTTCCGGGGAGATGTGTTCCTGCCGGACCATGCCCTGTCCCGGGCGGCCGCGGTGAGGACGGTCTTTCCTGTGCGTGCGGAAGAGGCGCTGCGCTATCTGCACGGGGAAACGCTGGATGCTCCGGATCCTTCGGTCCGCGGCTTCGGCGTGGTGTCCCTGGACGGACTGCCGCTGGGCTGGGGCAAGGCGTCGGACGGCCAGATCAAGAACCATTATCCCAAAGGCCTGCGGAAATGAGCTGTTCCGGGCCGCTGAGGTCCGGAGGGTTGAACGTGCCGCCGGGCAAACGAGGCAAGGCACGCGGTCCGCTGCCCTGAAGGCCCGGAAATGTCACGTTTTTCTTGCGGCAGCAGAAAAAACGTGGTATGCTGATAGATGCCGGTCCGGGTTCTTTCCGGCGCCGGAAAGGAAAGCCGGCTGCCCGGGACGGAAGGTCTTTTTTCATCCAATGTGCATTCATCATGAACGGATCAGGAGGAAATCACCATGAGCAGACTGAACGATTTTCTGAGCAAAGCAGGCGTTTTCTATCTGGCGACCGCGGACGGCGACCAGCCGAAGGTCCGTCCCCTGGGCGCGCATATGGAGATGGACGGCAAGGTGGTTTTCGGCGTGGGGGATTTTAAGGACGTGTACCGCCAGCTTAAAAAGAACCCCAAAACGGAGATCGTCGCCTGCGGGGAAAACGGACGCTGGCTGCGCTATACCGGTACCGCCGTCTTTGAGGAGGACCCAAAGTACGCCCAGGCCATGCTGGACGGCGCGCCGCAGCTCAAGGCCGTCTACAACGAACAGACCGGGCATAAAATGATGTGCTTCCATCTGGAACAGGCGTCGGCCGTCGTGATCCCCGTGATGGGCCAGGGCGAAAACATTCTGGACTGACCGGAAGGACAGGGGGCGGAACGAATGGAAAAGTGGACGGGTTTTGAGCACGGCGTCAACCTCGGCGGGTGGCTCAGCCAGTGCGATTACAGCCGGGAAAGGCTGGATCATTTTATCACCCGGGAAGATATCATGACCATCGCGTCCTGGGGGGCCGATCACGTCCGCCTGCCGGTGGATTACAACGTGGTGGAGGACGCGGCCGGCCAGCCGCTGGAGGAAGGCTTCGGGCGTATCGGCCGGGCGATTGGCTGGTGCAGGGAAGCGGGCCTCCGTCTGGTGCTGGACCTCCATAAGACCTTCGGCTTTTCCTTTGACGCGGGGGAAAACCAGCACGGCTTCTTTGAAAACGAGGCCTATCAGGAACGGTTCTGCCGCCTGTGGGAACGGTTTGCTTCCCGCTTTGCAAAAGACGGGGATATGCTGGCCTTCGAGCTGCTCAACGAGGTGACGGATCCTTCCTATTCAAAGACTTGGAACCGCGTCGCCGATGCCTGCATCCGCCGCATCCGGAAGCTCGCGCCCGATGTGCCCATCCTGGTGGGCAGCTACTGGAACAACAGCATCGACGCCCTGCCCGACCTGCTCCCGCCGCAGGATGAGCGTGTCATCTACAATTTCCACTGCTATGATCCCCTCGTTTTCACCCATCAGGGCGCCTACTGGGTCAGCGGGATGGACCGTTCCTTCCGGCTTTCCGTCGGGCGGCCGCTGTCCGTGTTTCAGGCAGAGAACAGGCGCCTCGGCCTGCCCGGGACGGATATCTACGACGGGATGGATCTGAGCAGGCCTCTGGACGCTTCGTACTTTAAGCGCCGGATGGCCAAGGCCGCCGCCGTCGCGCGGGAGCGGAACGCGCGCCTGTACTGCGGGGAATACGGGGTCATCAACCTGGCCTCGCCGGAGGATACCGTCCGCTGGTACGAGGCGATTCACGAAGCTTTTGAGGAATACGGGATCGGCCGGGCCGCCTGGAGCTACAAACAGATGGATTTCGGCCTGACGGACGATCATCTGAAGGATGTGCTGCCGAGGCTCATCCGCCTGCTGTGATCCGTCCCTTCCCGGACGCTGGAGGCACCGCATGATCATTTCAACCGATAACGGCACCGTCCGGAACGCCCTGGGGGATATCGAAGCCCTCCGCCTGATCCGGGAGGCCGGGTTTGACGGCATCGACTACACCTTCTACGGGATCGACCCGGAAGCGGATATCCTGGCGCTGCCCGACGCGGAACGGAAAGCTCTCGCCGGGGACGTCGCCGCCGCCGCCAAAGACCTGGGGCTCGTCTTTCCCCAGGCGCACGCGCCCTTCCGCTATCAGCTGACGGAAAGCAGGACGGACAAACACTACACGGACATTCTCCGCAGCTTCGAATTCTGCGCGCGGATCGGCTGCGGGCAGATGGTGATCCATACCCTGAAGCTCCCGCCGGGCACCGATGCGGAAACGGCGGACAGCGTGAATAAAGAATACATGCGCTCCTTCCTGCCTTACGCGCGTGAATACGGCGTCAGGATCGGGGTGGAGAACCTGTTCGTCCGGGATGAAAAGCGGGGGTGTTTTCTTCCACAGCACGGCGACCCGCGCGCGATGAACGATTTTGTGGACGGTCTGAATGACCCGATGTTCACGGTTTGCTGCGACCTGGGCCACTGCGCGCTGACGGGGTGCGAGCCGGAAGCCTTCATCGCCGGGATGAGCCCGGACCGGCTGACGATGCTGCATGTGCAGGATCTCAATTACCGGGAAGACCAGCACCTGATCCCGTATGCCGGCAAACTGGACTGGGACGCCGTCACCGCGGCCCTTGCCGGAATCGGCTACCGTGGCGCTTTCAGCCTGGAAGTGCTGCGCTTTTACGAGGCATTTCCCAAAGCGCTTCTCCCGGACGCGCTACGTCTGGCCGCACGCGTGGCCAGGCACCTGGCGGACCGGGTGGAGGAACAATCCTTTCCGGAGGTTCATGACCGATGAATTACGATCATCAAAAGGAACTTGACGAAGCGATCGCCGCGGGGGAAAGGGCCCTCTCCAGCCTGGCCTCGGCGGAAAAATCCCTGGCCAGCGCGAAAAACTGGGGGCTTGTGGATCTGCTGGGGGGCGGCATGCTGACCACCTTTGTCAAGCGCTCCCGCATGCAGGAGGCCTCCCGTTACCTGGAAGAGGCCAGGGAGGATCTGCGTTCGTTTGCCAGTGAGCTCTCCGACGTGGAGATGCCGGACGGTTCGCTCCTGAACGGCAGCGATTTTCTGACCTTCGCCGATTATTTCTTTGACGGTTTTGTCGCCGATTTTCTGGTGCAGAGCCGGATCCAGGATACACGCCGCAAAATCGAGCAGACCGCCGTTTCCGTCCGCAAGATCGTGGACCGGCTCAAGAACGGGGAGAATCCGTCGGCGTCCCCGGACGGGCTTTCATAAAGGACCCGTCCGCCGGCGGCGGCGGATCATTTTCACGGAAACGGGGATTTTCTTTCATGTACGCGGACATACACAGTCATTTTGTCTACGGGGTGGACGACGGATGCAAGGACAGGGAAGCGATGGAGAAACTGCTGGCCGCGCTTCAGCAGGACGGGATCACCCGCCTGATTTCCACCGCCCACATCACCCCCGGGCAGAGGCATTTTCCGATGGAGGATTATCAGGCGCATTTCCGGGAGGCGGAGGAGATCATCCGGGAGCGCGGATGGGATCTGTCCGTTTATACCGGCCACGAAATCCTGTATACGGACGCAGCGCCCCGGTACCTGCGGGAGGGGAAGGCCCTGCCCCTGGCCAACGGGGAATTTACCCTGGTGGAATTCATGCCCGGGGAAAAGTACGAACGGCTTCAGGAAGCGGCCCAGAAGCTCCGGAACGCCGGCTTTATTCCCGTGTTCGCCCACATCGAACGCTATGAGGCCATGAACAGCATCAAACATGTCCGGCAGATGCGGCACGAATTCGGCGTGCGCATCCAGGTGAACTGCCATACCTTCGCGGACAGGCAGCCGTTTCTCCGCAGGCGCTGGCTGGGCCAGCTGATCAGGGAAGAGCTGCTGGATTATGTTTCCACCGATACCCACGATATGCCGGGCCGGGACCCGTGCATGGAGAAATGCCATCAGACCCTGGAAAGGGAGTTCGGGCCCGAGGCGGCGGACGCCCTGTGCTGGTATGACGCGCAGGAGCTTTTTGAGAATACGTGATTTTTAAGCTTTTGAAAACGATTGATTTCCCGATTGACGGCCGGGGCCGTACAATGATATGATATAAAATGACCATTGGCCATCTGGGAAAATTCTTTCCGTTTTTTACCGGTTTAACATTCCTGTGGGAGTTGATTATAAATGAGTTCGAAGAAAAAGATGCAGCACTGGCGTTCCGTCGCGGCGTTCCTGCTGATTTGGGACGCGCTGACGGTCGTGCTCGCATATTTTCTTGCGATCTGGATCCGCTTTGACTGCAGCATTTCATCTTACCTGAACCATCCGTACATTGTCAGGACGATGATGTGGTTTGCGCCGTTTTATGCGGCGATCTGCCTGGTCGTCTACTCCAGATGCCATTTGTACCGCAGCATCTGGCGTTTCGCCAGCTATGACGAGATGCTGCGCTGCATCCTGGCGACCGCCGTCACGACGGTGATCCATCATACCTGCGTCGCCATTTTGTACAGCGCGCTGGGCGGCCCGGGCCGGATGCCCATCAGTTATTTTGTGATGGGGCCGATCATCCAGTTTTTCTTCACCGTTTCCGTCCGCTTTTCCTACCGCATGATCCAGCTGCTGAAAGGCAAAACCTCCCGCAGCGGCAGCAGCAGGGAAATCATGCTGATCGGCGCCGGGTCGGCCGGCCAGATGATCCTCAGGGACATCAACCACACCAAAGAGAACGCGGAGCGGGTCGTCTGCATCATCGACGACAACCCGAACAAATGGAACCGCTATATCGACGGGGTGCCGATCGTCGGCGGCCGGGACGAGATCATGAACGCGGTGCAGAAGTATAACATCAAGAAGATCTATCTGGCCATTCCCACCGCCACCGCCGAACAGAAAAGGGACATCCTGACGATCTGCAACGAAACCGGGTGCGAGCTCAAGTCGCTGCCCGGCATCTACCAGCTGGCGTCCGGCGAGGTCACCGTCAACAGGATGCGGAACGTCGCCCTGGAAGACCTGCTGGGCCGGGAGCCGATCCGGGCGGACATGTCCGAGGTGTTCGCGTTCATTCACGGGAAAACCGTGCTGGTGACCGGCGGCGGGGGGAGCATCGGCTCGGAGCTCTGCCGGCAGATCGCCGCCCACGAGCCCAGACAGCTGATCATTTTCGATATCTACGAAAACAACGCCTACGCCATCCAGCTGGAACTGAAGGAAAAGTATCCGGACCTGGATCTGGTGACGCTGATCGGTTCCGTGCGCGACAGCCGCAAGATGTTCGACCTGTTCGAGCAGTACCGCCCGCAGGTGGTCTATCACGCCGCGGCGCACAAGCACGTGCCCCTGATGGAGGACAGCCCCTGCGAAAGCATCAAGAACAACGCCCTGGGCACCTATAAGACCGCTTACGCCGCCATGCTGCACGGCTGCGAGCGCTTTGTTCTGATCAGCACCGACAAGGCGGTCAACCCCACCAACATCATGGGCGCGTCCAAGCGCCTGTGCGAGATGATCATCCAGACCTTTGACCGCAAGATCAAAGAGGGGAAGGCCGATGAGCTCCCGCAGCTGTTCACCCATGAAGGGGTGGAGAACGCCGACAAGGACGGCACCGGCGCCATCTTCCAGGACGTTCATACGGAATTTGTGGCGGTGCGCTTCGGCAACGTCCTGGGAAGCAACGGCTCCGTGATCCCGATTTTCCGCAAGCAGATCGAAAAGGGCGGCCCCGTCACCGTCACCCATCCGGACATCATCCGGTACTTCATGACCATTCCGGAGGCGGTCAGCCTGGTGATGCTGGCCGGCACCTACGCAAAGGGCGGAGAGATCTTCGTCCTGGATATGGGCAGCCCGGTCAAGATCGATACCTTGGCCCGGAACCTGATCCGCCTGAACGGATATAAGCCGGACGTGGATATTAAGATCGTGTACACGGGGCTGCGGCCGGGCGAAAAGCTGTACGAGGAAAAGCTGATGGCGGAAGAAGGCCTTCAGAAGACGGATAACGACCTGATCCACATCGGCAAGCCCGTGGCGTTTGATACCGACCAGTTCCTGGCGCAGATGAACGACCTGATGATCAGCGCGTCCAAGAACAAGAAGGACATCAAGGAACGGGTGCAGGCCATCGTATCCACCTACCATCCGGCTGATAACTGATGTACCGTCTTTCGGCCGGCGGTCCGGCCGGGGGCGCGTTTCGCCGGCCGGTCGCCTGTTTTTCGGGGCCGATGTCTGAAGCCCGGAACTGTTGGAGGGAGAAGTATGTTTAAAAAAACCGCTGCCGTATTTGCGCTGGCGCTGGTCCTGTCCGTGTTCACGGCTGCCGCCGCGGAGCCCGCGCTTTCCGGTTATCAGGAAGGAAACGGCTGGACTTACGTGATGCTGGGCAGCGCCGTACAGGACACGCCGGACGAGATGGAAGCGCTGCTGTGGCGCGTGCTTTCCGTCCAGGATGATCAGGCGGTCCTGCTCAGCGAGCGGATCCTGACCGCCAGGCCCGTCCAAAGCGCCGGAGAGGCTATGGACGGGTGGGAGCATTCGGCCCTGTACCAGTGGCTCAACAGCGATTTCCTGGAGACCGTTTTCAGCGCCGACGAGCAGGCTGCCCTGGTCTATCAGGAGGATCTGTCCCTGGTGTCCCTGCCCGGCAGGGAGATGCTGCGGGAATCCTTCCCGGCGGACGCTTCCCTGGCGGCGAAAGGAACGGCGGACGCCCGGGCGGCCGGTCTTTTTTCATCGGCCGATGGAGAGTACGCCTCTTACTGGACCAGGAGCGAAGGCCCGTCCTTTGCGGACGCCTTTTACCGCGTGACGGCGGAAGGGCAGTGGAGCGAGATCAAACCGGATACTGCCAACATCGGCGTGCGCCCGGTGGTTGTGCTGAACCTGGAGGGCGTATCCGCCGTGGCGGGCAGGGGAACGGAGGAATTCCCCTATCTGCTGTCGCTGCCGGCGGCATCCGCCCGCGCGCCCCGCGTATCGCCCACGCCCAGGCCGACCGTCGCGCCCGCGCCGGCCGTTACGCCCACGCCCGAACCCGCGGAAGAACCGTCGCCCGCGCCCGACGCCGGGCCGGATGAAGAAGGCCCGCGGCTCTTCCCGACCGAATATGAGGGGATTTTCCCGGAACTGACGGAAGAGGGCTTCCTGCCGGAGGGCGAAAAGGAGTTTGTCTATCAGGCGCCGGAGCAGGGGCTGTGGCTGTATGCCAGCCAGGATATTCGGATCGAGATCGTCCGCCGCGAAGATACGTCCAGGAAGAAAAAGCCGAAGCGCTGGCTGGAGGCGGAGATCTTTGTCCGCAAAGGGGCGGACCAGAGGCTGACCAACTATTTCCACGGGCAGGACGCGAAATCCGCCGGCATGGCCGACGAGCTGGAGATCGCCCGGGAAAACCATCTGGTATTCGCCGTCAACGGGGACTTTTATACCTACCGCGTGCAGCGCAACGCCAAGAAGCGCACGATGACCGTCGGGGTGATCCTGCGTCAGGGCGAGCTGCTGTTTGACGATCCGGGCAAAAAGGACGTAACGACCCTGCCCACCCGCGACATTCTGGCCCTCTATCCGGACGGCCGGATGGAACCCTTCGCTTTTGACGCCGTCACCGGGCAGGAGCTGCTTGCGCGCGGCGTATGGGAAACCCTGTGCTTCGGCCCGATCCTGGTGGAAAACGGGGAGATCACGTCCAAAACGAAGAAGATTTCCAGCCGCCAGGCGGAGAACCCGCGCTGCGGCGTCGGCCAGGCGGGGCCAGGCCATTTCTGGGCCATCGTCGTGGAGGAAAAGAAGAACGCCTCCGTCGGGATGAAGCTGGAGGAGTTCGCCGAACTCTTCCTGAGCAAGGGCTGCCAGACCGCCTTCAACCTGAACGGCGGCGGCACCGCCAACATGATGTTCATGGGCGAATACCTGAGCGACAATAAGGCCGCCGCCCAGAACCGCCAGCAGAGCGAAGTGCTGGGCATTGGCATATCCGATGAGGTGCGTTGAGGTATTCTGAATGAACGAATTAAGACCAAACGGCGGCATGCGCTTTCTCTGCGCCGTGCTGGCCGGTCTTCTGCTGGCGGTTCACACCGGGGCGGAGGAGCTTTCCCTTCAGCCCTATCAAACCAAATCCAAACAATGGACCTACGTTTCCTTCGGCCGCGCGCCGTCGGCGGCTGACGGCGCGGAAGCGCCGATCCTCTGGCGGGTGCTGGCGGCGTCCACGGAGCGGGCGCTGCTGCTCAGCGACCGGCTGCTGTTCGCCGCCCGGGTCGACGGGCAGGAAAGCGGATACGCCGGCTGGGAAACCTCGGAGCTGTACGGAAGGCTGAACGGGGAATTTATGCGGGCTTCCTTTTCCTATGGGGAGCAGGCTGCCCTTTTGCCCCAGGAAGACGGGGCGCTGGTTTCCCTGCCGGCGGTGGAAGATCTGCGCAACCCAGATTACGGCTTTGCGGACGACCGTTCCCGCCGGGCGTCCGGGACGGACTACGCCCGGGCGAACGGGCTGCAGGTCTATCCGGGTTCCCGGAAGGAGTCCCCGTACTGGACCAGGACGCCCAGCGAACACGCCGGCGCGCACCGCCGGGTGATGAACGAAGGCAAGTGGGGCTACCGGGGCGTGGCCGACGATACGTACGGCGTCCGGCCCATGGTGCTGGTATCCCTGGCGGAGGCGCTGCCGCTGACGGGCAGCGGCACGCAGGAGGATCCCTTTGTGCTCGCCTTTGAGGAACCGGAAATGCCCCCGGAAGACGGGACGGAGGAGCCTGCCCCGGCGGACCCGGACGAAACGCCGGAGGACCAGCCGCCGGAAGCGCAGGATGACCTGCCCGGCGATGAGGATCTTCCCGGTCCCTCCGCGGCGGCCTCTTCCGTGACGGAATACGCCACGCTGTTCCCGGCGTTGACGGAAGAAGGGTATCTCCCGGAAGGCGAAGAAGAGTTTTCCTACGCGGACCCGGACAAGGGCCTTTGGCTGTATGTCAGCACGGACATGCGGGTGGAGATCGTCCGCAAGACCGATACCGCCAAGAAGTCCGAACCCAGGCGCTGGTTCGAAGCGGAGATCTTCGTCCGGGAAGGCAGCGGCGAATTCCTGAAGACCTATTACCATGAACTGAACCCGAGGACCAGGAAGCTGGCCGAAACCCAGGTCATCGCCCGGGAAAACCACCTGGTCTTCGCCATCAATACGGACTGGTATTATTACCGCGTGCTGAGGAACGCCAAGAAACGGACCATGCCCGTAGGGGTGATCCTCCGGGGCGGGGAAGTTTTTTACGACGATCCTACCAAAAACCTGTCCAACATTATCCCGACCCGGGATTACCTGGCCCTGTATCCGGACGGGAACATGGAAGCGTTCGATTATAACGGTCCGGGCGGGGAAGAACTGCTCGCCCTGGGCGCGTACGAAACGCTTTGCTTCGGCCCGATCCTGCTCAGGGACGGGGAGATGACGGAGCCGACGAAACGTCTGGGCGCCAAGGGGAACAATAACCCGAGGACCGCCGTCGGCATGGTGACGCCGGGACATTATGTGGCCATCATGGTGGAGGGAAGGACCAAGAAATCCGTCGGCTGCCGGCTGGACTATCTGGCGGACCTGTTCGCCCAAAAGGGCTGCCGGGTCGCCTTCAACCTGGACGGCGGCGGCACCTCGTCCATGATCTTCATGGGCGTGTATCTCAACGAAAACACCTACGGGGCGCAGAACCGCCTGCAGAACGAGGTGCTGGGCATCGGCGTGTCGGAGAACGTGAACTGATGGCGGTCGGGTCTTTTCAGGAATTTCCATCGGAGCAAAACGGATGCGAAAAGTTGTTTGTTTGATGCTGGCGCTCATGCTGCTGCCGTCTGCCGCGGCGGCGGAGGCGCTGCCGCTGATGCCCTACAGCTATGAGACCGGGGAATGGACCCATGTCTTCTTCGGGCAGATGCCGACGGAGGCGGACGGGACGGTCGCGCCTGTTTCCTGGCGCGTGCTTTCCGCCGACGCAAAGAGCGTGCTGCTTTTGAGCGACCGGATCCTTTTTTCCGCCCCGCTGGATTCCCAGCAGAACGTCCGGAACGGCTGGGAGCAGTCGGAGCTGTACGAATACCTGAACGGGGAATTCCTGAAGACGGCTTTTTCCTGGCCGGAGCGCTGCGTGCTGCTTCGGCAGATGGACCGGGCGCTGGTCTCCATCCCGGAGGCGGAGGACTTGGAAAACCTCCGGTACGGCTTTGCCGTTCCGGACGCCAGGCGGGCGGTGGGAACGCCTTACGCCGTGGAAGAAGGCCTGCAGGTCTTCAAGGACGACCGGATGAAGGATTCCCCCTACTGGACCCGTTCGGTGAAGGACAGCAAGGAAGGAACCTACCGCCGCGTCAATAAGGAGGGCAAATGGGGGTTCCTGGGCGCCTGGCACAAAGGGCAGGGGGTCCGGCCGGTGATCCGGGTGAACCTGGACGGGGTGACGATTGTATCCGGCGACAGCACGGCCGAGTCGCCCTACGCGCTTTCCCTGCCGGAGCCTTCCATGCCGGAACCGGTGGAAAAGACGGAGGACGAGCTGGAAGCGGAAAAGCTGCACGCTTCATTCCTTTCGGACGCTTCCGCCTACGCGGATCAGTTTCCGGCGCTTACGGAAGAGGGCTTCCTGCCCGCGGGGCAGACCGCTTTCTCGCTGGAAGACAGCGAGCGGGGCCTCTGGCTGTACGCGGATCAGAACCTGCGGATCGAGATCGTTCGGAAAAAGGACGCCGCCAAGAAAAAGCTGTGGTTTGAAGCGGATCTTTACGTCCGGCCCGGTTCCGGGGAATACCTGCACACGTACTGGCACGGGCAGGACATGAACACCCGGGAGCGGGTGGAGCCGACGGCCATCGCCCGGGAAAACCGGCTGGTGTTCGCCGTCAATTCGGATTACTATCTGTACCGCGTGCTCCGGAACGCCAGGCGGAAGGTCATGACCGTGGGGGTGATCCTCCGGGACGGGGAAATCCTCTACGACGATCCGGCGCGCAAGGATGTAAAAATCCTGCCCAACCGGGACCTGCTGGCCATCTATCCCAGCGGGCGGATGGAAGTGTACGACTACAACGCCGTGACCGCGAAGGAGCTCAAAACCAAAGGGGCCAGGGACGTGCTGTCCTTTGGGCCGGTGCTGCTGCGGGACGGAGAGGTGACGGACCAGACGGTCCGGCTGGACAAGACCCGGGGGAACGAGCCCCGTTCCGGCCTGGGCATGGTGGAGCCCGGGCATTATGTCGCGATCGTCGTCCAGGGACGCTCCAAAGAATCGGCGGGCTGCAAGCTGAGCTGGTTTGCCGGGCTGTTCAAAGAGAAGGGCTGCACCCTGGCCTTCAACCTGGACGGCGGCGGCACGGCGTCCATGATTTTCATGGGAGAGCTGCTCAACGTCAACGCCTATGAGGACCATAACCGGCTGCAAAGCGAGCTGCTGGGCATCGGGAAGACCGAGTGACCGGCAAAATGATTCTGTTTTGATTCTTTTTTAACCGCCAATCCCCACTTTGGATGAAATAAACCGGTTGACAAGAAAAAGGGCTTGTCGTATAATAGAGCGCGGTCACGATTGGAGGGTGCTATGCTTTTGGATGTTTCGACGGCTTTTACCAGGCCGGGGGAAAGAATTCCTTTCCGACATGAAGTGACCATTCCGCCGCAGGCGATTTTCGGGGAAACGATCGCCTTTCCGGAGCCCGCCGTGTTCGAAGGCACGCTGATGCTGGAAGATCACAGCCTGCTGCTGGAGGGCCGTTTTCAGGCTGAAGCCAGGGGGAGCTGCGCCTATTGTCTGGCGCCGGCTTCCTATCAGGTGGACGTACCGTTTGACGAGGTTTTCCTCCATGTGGACAAGCTGTCCCAAACGGTGCCCGATCACACCGGGGAGGAAGAGCAGATGACGTTCCAGGGCAAGGAGGTCGATCTGTCCCAGCTGGCGCTGACGCTGGCTGTGCTGGATCTGCCGATGCGCCTGGTCTGCGCGGACTGCTCGGAAGAACAGGCTCAGGAGAGCCCGGATAATACGCATGCTTGCCAGAAGGAGACGCCTCAAGTGCATCCTTTTTCGGCATTGCAGCAATTGCTGACTAAGGATCAGGAGGTGTAAACATGGCTGTCCCAAAGGGAAAAGTATCGAAGGCTCGCGGTCGCAGCCGTCGCGCGAACTGGAAGCTGTCTCAGCCCGGTATCGTTGAATGCAAGCAGTGCCATCAGTTCAAGCTTGCCCATCGCGTTTGCAAGCATTGCGGCTACTACGATGGCAAACAGGTGATCGATGTCACCGCGAAGGATGCGAAAGAAAAGAAGAACGCCTGATTGAAGCGGAAGGAAGTAACCTGATTCTGTTCCGGGAAAGAGAGGACAGCCATCGGCTGAAAGCTGTCCGTGGAACGGTCGGGCGAAGGGTCGTCTGCCGAGGGCACGGGGGAAGGGCTTTGGCCCAAAGATCCGTGCGGGTGCGCCCGTTACAGCGTCCATGAGGCGGCGATCTGCCGTAAATCAAGGTGGTACCACGGGAAATCCGTCCTTGTATCCGTTTTTTCGGATATAGGGACGTTTTTTTATCTTTCGAAAGGAAAGCCTATGGATATCAGGAAAGTGATGCTGCTGGCTGTCCTTGTACTGCTGCTGGCGGTCTGTTTTTTATCCGACAGGATCGCCGGCAGGCTTGGACAGGCGGATGAAAAAACCATGGCCAAACGGAGCCTGATGATCAAGCTGGGCGCCCTGGCGGCCGTGGTGATTCTGTATCTGGTGACATTTTTAGCGTAAAGGAGAGTGCAATCCATGTCCGAACAGCCCTTTGAAATGGAAAAGACATACAATCCCCAAAGCATCGAGAAGGAAACCTACCGGCGCTGGGAGGAATCCGGTTCGTTTACGGCGCACCGGGATCCCGATAAAAAACCGTTTACCATCGTCATGCCCCCGCCCAACATCACCGGCCAGCTTCACATGGGCCACGCGATGGACAACA
>CAMJXZ010000048.1 GCA_946409855.1 uncultured Clostridia bacterium
CTCTTGAAGCCGTTTTTAGATCTATGATCGATCTCATCCGGGTTCTCCTCAAACAAGATAACCATAGCATCACAGCTTGCGATTGGAGCATATTTATGTTTAGATGGAAAAAAGTATGAGCATGCAGGAGGATAGGATGTATGCTGCGTTTTGTGAATAAGCGTGTTAGCCGAGTATCCAGAGGAATACTGGCTGTTATGATCTCCATCCTGATTCTTGGTACTGTATTTCCAGCAAATGCGCTGTCGTACGACGAATTGCTGCGGAAAGCGGAGGAGTATATAAACAGCGGAGATAATAAAAAAGCGTTTGCCTGCTATGATCTTGCGCAGCGAACCGATTCTTCCAACCCGACTGCTTTTGTCTTGGCCGGGCTCCTGTATCTTGATATGGGAAACAGCCGGGAGGCCAATGAATATGCTGTAAAGGCACTCGCTGTCGACGCCACGTCAGCGGAAGCCTGGAGACTCAAATGCCTCATTGATTTGATGAATGAAGATGCTGCCGCTTTTGAAACCGACGCGCTGTACGCGGAAATATGCGGGGCAGATCTCTCCGAACATGCGGCAGAAATTGGGGAACTGTATGCAAAGAGCTGCTATTGGGAAAAGGCAGCCGCAGTCTTTTTGACGGTTCCTGTCGCTTCGCTGAATGAAGTTCAGAGAGAGTATTTCCGCCGGTCATTGATCAACACCGGAAAAAAAGAAATGGCGGCAGATCTCGGACTGGAGGCGGGACACAGGCATGTCGAGAAATTGGACGCAGCTTTTGCTTCCGGCTATCCCAAGCTGACTGAAACGGATTCATCATGCTTGAAGCTTTCGGCATCGGATTTCGTGATCTCTGATGAAGCGATAGACATGCTTCGGAATGCAGGCGTAACAGAGGATGTGGAAGCTGCCCTGAATATCGCGCTGAAAGAAACAATATTTCACCCGATATCCAGGTCTCCCGCAGGAAACTCAGGAATCATTGAAGGCGGCGGAACCGCGATTGCGGAATTCAATGGGAAGTACCGGCTGTTTTATCCCTCTGCAGAAAGAAGCGCAGCTGACGCGTATTCAGTGCTGCAGGAATACTATATGGACTTTTTCTATAACCGGAATAATATACTGAATCTGATCGGTGATCAGGGAATTGCATATTCCGCGGACGGAAGATATGCAGCTGTCAATAATATCACAGGAGTATTTCAGAGAAGCAGTTTCCCGGGAAATCCAATTCTGCTTGATCTTTCGACAGGGGAACTCATCATAACAGCTGCTTATGACCGCCAGACAGAGGCAGTGACCACCGCTGCGTTTTCATCAGACAGCCGATTTTTTTATTACGTTACATGCTGCAGCGGGAACACCCGTACGCGTCTGTACCGGTACAATCTAAAAACCGGAAGTACGGATTTGTGTCTGGAAACCGAGAAAAACCTGTATTATCCGCAGCTTTCGGAATTGACAGACGGAAGTTTGCTGATGCTGAATGATGCGGTTGGTTCCGGAGAGATTTCAGGCTTTTTTGTCGCCTCCTGCCATGAAGGCCGCTGGTCGCTGAAAGAATACAATCTGAGCCTGAATCGTTCATATTGTTACGGAAAAAGATACTTCTATTCACCGGATTCCGGTTATCTGTGCCTGTTGGAAACAACTGGACAGAATATGTCCGTCGCTTTCCAGATCATCAGGCCGGAAAACAATTTCGATGGATTAGACAGAATTGTCTGCGTCTCTCCCGATCAGGATGAGCTGTTGTGCTTTTCAGCGGATGAATTCAGAACCCTCATTGACAACTCCGCGAAGGAGAAAGATGTTTCATATGCACAGTCCTGCCAAGCAATACTGAACGCCCTCTTTTCGCCTGACGGCAGCTACCTGCTGCTGAGAACAAACAACAGTAAATTGCCGGATAGGAGCATCAACTACTATCTTATTCATCTGGAAGATATGTCGCTCAGGAAAGTGCAGGGAATAGCAGAAACCATTTCCGCGAATATGCATATGGAATGGAACACGGATGAAGTGATAATCCGGAAAAACAGTGAAGTCCATACGTATTCGTTTGCCGAAGGAAGCCCGGAGGACAGCATGCTGCCGCAGCTGACAGAAGAACAAAGACAGATCAATCAACTGAAAGAAGAAATCGAGCGGCAGAAAGTAAAAGTAGAATCCGCAGAAACACAGCTGCAGCGGTGGATTGCCGGAGGAAAGAAAAGCGAAACGGATATCGCAAAGCTGAAAGATAAAGTTCAAAGAGAAAAGGAAAAACTGCAGGAGCTGGAAGAAGAGCTTCGGAAGCTGGAAGAAGCATCAGGCATCTGATAAAGATCAGTGACATTCACTTTGGCCGTTTATGGTACGATGATAGGATCGTCCCAAAGGAAGGACGTCAGGCAATCAAAGCCTGACGTCCTTTTTGACGGGCATCCTATTCGCACAGGCCGCGGACCCGGCCCGCGGCAGGCGTTTACTGTCCTGCCTCCTGTTCCGCCTTCCAGATGTTGATGGTCAGCGCGCCGTCCTGGGCGCTGGCGTCAAAGCGGATGGGGAAATCGTAATCGTTCCGGAAGATGAGGTTGATGTTGCCGCTGCCCACGGCGGCGTCCACCCCGTGGGGGATGTAGGACGCGCCGGACGGGCCGTGCGCCCGGCGGCGGGTCACCGTAAGCCCGGGCAGCTGCAGCACCGCGTTGTACAGGGTGGAGGCCACCTGGCAGGTGCCCCCGCCGTAGTTCAGCGTGGTGGTGCCCCCGGCCAGCACCGGGGCGGACATGTAGCCGACGGACGCCTTGTAGGGCCCGACCTGCTTGTTGAAATCCAGCCGCTCCCCCGGGGCCAGGACGATGGCGTTCAGCCTCCTGCAGGCCACCTGGAGGTTGACGATGCGGTTCCGGTTGGCCGGCGTTTCCGCCAGGCTGTAGTAGGAGGTATACACGGACAGCGGCGCGTCCAGCACGTCCTCCTCCGGGCCGCCCCGGACCTGGATCAGATTGTCCAGCAGGCCGCCCTGCACATAGCCGTACTGCCGCCGGTAGATCACCCTGGCCCAGCCGTTTTCAAACCCGATGATGCCGAACCATGCCCCGTCGTGCAGCGTCACCAGCGCCTCCTGATCCGTGTCCGGCGCGGGCAGCACGGGAATGTCCCGAGCGGCCCTGGTCAGGTACCCGAAGACTTCCACCCCGTAGGGCGGGACCGAGGCCCTGTCCGTCTGATAGACGTTTTCGATCTTGTCCCGGAGCAGATATCCGTACTGGTTATAGCAGCGGACGTACACATACCCCGGGTCCACGGCCAGGATATCCACCAGATACCCTTTCCGGACGTACTGCACGATCTTCCCGCCCGGCCGGTCCACGATGCTGCCGGCGCCCGAAACGGTCGCCCGGTACAGCACGGGCATGGCCGCTTCCGTATCCTTCATATCCTCCGCGCAGGCGGTCACGCTCAAAAGCAGGCAGACGATCAGAAGAAGCGCGGCCGGTTTTCTGATCATTTGTCCCCCTCCCGGTAAATGGCGATGAACAGGCACAGGTCATGGCAGCTGGCCTCGATGCGGATAGGAAACCCATAGCCGTTGGAGAAGCGGAAGTTCAGGTCCCCGCTGGACGCATCAACCCCGTGCGGCAGATAGGCGGCGCCGCTGGCCCCGTGGGGATGCCGTTCCAGGACGTTCAGCCCGGGCAGCTGCAGCACGACGTTGTACAGCGTCGAGGAAATCTGGCAGGAGCCGCCGCCGTAGCCCATCTTCGTCACCCCGTCGATCAGCACCGGCGCGGGCTTGTAGCCGTTGGCCTTCGAAAAGGGGCCGACGCTGGTGTTGAAGTTCAGCGATTCCCCGGGCTGCATCACCCGTTCCAGCCGCCTGCAGGCGATTTCCAGGTTGTTGATGCGATCGGGATTGTTGTTGTAGAAGGTGCAGTAGGCGGCGATCGGCGTATCCGGGGTGCCCATCGACACGTCCCCCGCCACCGGCAGGATCTCGTCCAGGAGACGGGTATCGATGTACCCGTAAAACCGCTTGTGGATGAGCTTTGCGTACCCGTTCTCCATGCCCAGCAGGGCGACCTTGGCCCCTTCGGTCAGGACGTCCAGCACCTCGGCGCCCTCTTCCGGCTCAAACAGCACCGGCGTTTCCCGGGCGATGACGGTCACGTAGGTAAATACCTCCACCCCGTAGGGCGGCGTGTGGACGGGGTCCAGCGGCGTCACCTGATCCACCCGGTGGCGCAGGATGTAGCCGTACCCGTTCCCGTAGCAGATCTCCACCCAGCCTGGGTAAACGGCGGTGATCTGCAGCTTGTCCCCCGCCCGGTAATAGGTCAGGCGTTTGGAGAGAATGTCCATCTCCGCGTACACGGATGTGGTGGATGTCGGATAATTGCGCGTGATGATGGCGCTGTACAGCACCGGGCGCAGGCTCTCTTCGCCCAGCGCCGCCCGCACGGGGCACAAAAGCGCCAGGATCAGCAGCAGGGAAATGTATCTTTTCAGCATAATGAACTCCAGGCAAGTCATTTTCAGCACGGCAGAAACCTGCCGTCTGATAGATGATTATACCACACGCGGCGGTTTTTGGGGCCGGTTCAGGGAAATTTTACAGATAGGCCGCTTCTGCTTTTCCGGCCAGTCCTTATTTCTTTTTCCCCGGCTCGATCAGCCGCAGGCCCCGTCCGGCCAGGTAGGTGATCGGCAGCCAGTACTCCGCTCCGTCGTAGTCGTTCGAGAGCAGGCAGTAGCACACCCCCGGGATGTCCGTGGGCTTTCCGGCCGGGATGTATTCCCCCGTCTTTTCGTCCAGGACGCTGGGGCTGACGCCGGTAATGTAGCGGAAGGTGGAGGAGGGCGACGAATCGACGATGTGGCACATGGTGCCGTCTTCGCTCAGCCCGTCCGCCAGCGCGATATGCTGGTCCACGATGCCGAAGGAAAACACGCACCCTTCCGTCAGCTTTTTGCGGATCCCGCCGGGGGTCGTGTACAGGGTGCTCTTGGTCCTGAACCCAAAGTCCTTCGCAGCCCGGGCGATCATCGCACCGTTGCGCGTCCCGTTGATGCCCAGATAGCTGCGGTACCGTTCCGCCAGCGCCGCCGGGGCAATGTCCTCCCCCGTATAGCCCAGGCGCTGCAGGGCGTGGCTCAGGGCGAAAATGGCGCAGCCGGAGTAAGCCAGCGTGCTGCTCCCGTAGGGGACGTGCGCCCAGGTGCCGTCCTTCTGCCCGTACAGGACAAAGCCCGGTTCCTCATCATCCGCCGCCCGCACGGTAAAGACGAAATGCACCGTCTCTTCTTCATGCCCCTGCGGGATGACCCGGAGCAGGTATTCCCCTTCCTCCTGCGGCACAAAGCCCAGCCGGCTTTCCTTTACCTCGTCGGCGGAGCCCAGCGTCTTCGCGCCGTGCATCAGCACGTAGGAAAAGCAGTCCGTCCGGTCGCTCGCGACCGTCAGGACGGTTTTCCGGCCCACACAGGGGTCCTGCGTCTCCAGGGTGACCGCCGTCTCCGCCCGCGCCGGCAGCGCCGGAAGCACCGGAAGCACCGACAGCGTCGGAAGCATGAACAGCGCCAGCAGCGCCGACAGGAGCCGCCGAACCCATTTTCTGTATCCGCTCATTCCCTCATTCCCGTTACGGTCTCAATGTAAACGTCATCCGGACCGGGTTATGGTCCGAACAGACAAAGCCCTTGTCCAGCCTCTCCAGCGACTCCACCCGTACGTTGGCGGACACGATGAAACCGTCGATCAGGTAGAACTGGAAGCTGCTCTGATCCGCGCCGGCCAGCGGCTTGTCCAGCGACCGGCAGGTGGGGCCGTTTTCCGGCATCAGGGGCGTCAGCCCTTCCCCGAAGGCGTCCTCCTCCAGCACGCCCGGCACCCAGAGGCCCGGCTTCGCGGTCAAATAGGCAGGATCCGCGCCGGCGATCACCTGGTTAAAATCCCCGCCGGCGATGACGTAATTGCCCTTGTCCGCCTCCGCCCTGAGGAAATCCGCCAGCGCTTTGGTCTGGGCGGCCTTCCCGCTGCCGTCGTCGTAGGCTTCCAGATGGAAGTTGACGGCCACCAGCTCCCGGTCTGTTCCCTCCAGGGGGATCCGGGAAACCAGCAGGCAGCGCTTGAGCTGCCCCAGCCGCACCGGCCAGGAGAAAGGGCAGGGCAGCTGGAACCGTTCCGCGCTTTCCACCGTCAGCCCGCTCAGCGTCAGCAGACCCGAATCCACATGCCCGATGGGCGGCAGCGGGTAAGGGACGTACAGCACCTTGTAATTGGACGCGAAGACCGACGCCGCTCCGGGCATGGCCTGGCGCAGCTCCCCGGTTTCGTCGATATGCCAGGACCGGTCCGAATCCAGGTCGACCTCCTGCAGGAAGCACAGGTCCGGCTGCTCCTCGGCGATCACCTGCCGGATGCCCGAAAGGTTGGCCGCGACCCGTTCCCGGTCGGCGGTCTGCACCATGGAGCCGCCGTCCATGAAGAAGTCCGCGTTATCGCCCAGCGCGCCGTATCCGACGTTCCAGCCCAGCACCGTCAGCTCCGCCCCGGGGGCTACCGTCCGGGTATCCGAACCGGCCTGCACCGCGGCTTTTTCCCGCTCGGCGGGCTTATATTCCGTCAGCGTCAGCGTAAGGATCAGCAGGGCCGCCAGCACAATGATCAGGCCCAGCACGATGCCGATGATTTTCAGTACCTTTTTCATGTCCGTCGTCCTCCCGGTCAGCAGTCTTCATTCCCATGGTTCATTATATGAAATCCGCTCCCGGTTGTCAATGAAGGCAGGGAAAAACAGCGCGGCCGCAAGCTTGCGTTTTGCCGGGCGGAACGGTATAATGAACCGGATACGTTTTTTTGAAAGGAGGCCGGACGATGGAACTGTCGGACATCCGGGGGCTCGGTCCCGCGCGGCTCAAGGCGCTGCGGGAAGCGGGCATCCATACCGTCCGCGACCTGCTGATGCGTCTGCCCTCCTCCTATAAGGATACGGAGCACCCGCAGCCGGTCGCGTCCCTCCATCCCGGCCAGCCGGCCTGCGTGGAGGGATACCTGAAGGGGTCTCCCACCCTGGCGCGCTTCTCCGGCAAAACCATGGTATCCGCCCAGGTGGCCGACGAAAGCGGCGTCATTTCCTGCAGATGGTTCAACCAGCCCTGGATGAAAGACCTGCTGCGGCCGGAGGGGCCGCTGCTGCTGTACGGCCGGGTGGGCGAATTCCGGGGGAAAAAGGTACTCCTCTCCCCTTCGCTGGAAAAGGAGCGGGCGCTGCTTGCCCAGTACCGCCCCATCCCCGGCATCCCCCAGAAGACGTACGCCGGTTACGTCCGGGAAGCGCTGCCGCAGGCCGGCGCGGTCCTGCCGGAAACCCTGCCCGAAGAGACCCTGGTCCGCCGCGGCCTGCCCGGCCTCGCCGAAGCGGTGCGGACGGCCCACCAGCCCCGGGACGCGGAAGTTCTTTCCCAGGCGCGCCGCCGCTTTGATTTTGAGGACCTGCTTTTCTACCAGGCGGCGATGGACCGCCTCCGTTCAGGCACCCAGCAGGGCGTTCCATTCTCCTTTCCGGAGGACGGGCCGGAACGCTTCTGGGCTTCCCTGCCCTTCCCGCCGACCGGCGCCCAGAAACGGGTGCTGGACGAAATCGCGCGGGACCTCCGGAAGCCCGTCCCTATGTCCCGGCTGGTGCAGGGGGACGTGGGCTGCGGCAAAACGGCGCTGGCCTTCGGCGCCATGTACCTGGCCAAACTTTCCGGTTTTCAGAGTGCCCTGATGGCCCCCACGGAAATTCTCGCCCGACAGCACCTGGAGAGCGCGAACCGGGTCCTCGCGCCCTTAGGGCTCACCTGCGGCCTGCTGACCGGCCACATGAAGGCGCAGGAACGGCGGGACGCCCTCCTGCAGATCCGGACTGGCGGCTGGGATGCGGTCATCGGCACCCATGCCCTGATCAGCCGGGACGTGGAATACGCAAACCTCGGCCTGATCATCACCGACGAGCAGCACCGTTTCGGCGTCCGCCAGCGCAAGTCCCTGGCCCTCAAGGCGGACCGGGAGCCGCACACCCTTGTCCTGTCCGCCACCCCCATCCCCCGCTCCCTGGCGCTGGTACTGTACGGGGACCTGGAGCTGTCCGTCGTGGACGAGATGCCTCCCGGCCGGACGCCGGTGCTGACCAGGATCGTGCCGGAGGAAAAGCGCCCAGGCCTCTACGAATTCATTGTCCGCGAGGCTTCGGCGGGACATCAGACCTACATCGTCTGCCCCCTGGTGGAGGAAAGCGACACCCTCGACGTGCCCAGCGCGCAGGAAGTCTACGCGGAGCTGTGCCGGGGGCCGCTGTCCGCGCTCCGCCTCGGGCTGACCTGGGGCGGCCAGCCGGCGGAGGAAAAGGACCGGGTCCTCGCCGCTTTCGCCGGTGGGAAGCTCGACGTGCTGGTGGCCACCACGGTCATCGAAGTGGGGGTCAACGTGCCGAACGCGACGGTGATGGTGATCGAAAGCGCCGACCGTTTCGGCCTGTCCCAGCTGCACCAGCTGCGCGGACGGGTCGGCCGCGGCGCCGAACAAAGCTGGTGCTTCCTGATGGCCGAAAAGAACGACCGGCTTTCCGTCCTGTGCCGGACGAACGACGGCTTTGAGATCGCCCGGGAAGACCTGCGCCAGCGCGGCCCCGGCGAACTGATGGGTACCCAGCAGCACGGGGTCCCCATGCTGCCCGGCCTCAAAGAGGGCTACGACGTGGCGCTCATCCAGGCGGCCCGGGACGAGTGGAAGCTGCTGCAGGAGCCCGGTCACGAGGCCGCCCGCGCCGCGGTCACGGAAGGCGCGGACGAACTGTACCGGCGCACCGTGGAAACGGTGGCCTTCAACTGACCCAAATCATTTACCAACAAAACCGGAAGCTGATGGAATCGTTTTTCCATCGCTTCCGGTTTTGTTATGGGCGTATCCTGCGGAGGGCCGAAGGCCCGGTCATTGCCGCGCCAGGGCAGCCGGATCGTAGCAGATCACGTGCTCGTCCTGCGAATACTGCCGGCCCGGCAGGCAGGCGAAGGGATGCTGGCGGACCTCCCCGCCGAAGTAATGATAGGGCAGGTCGTTTCCGGTTTTCCCCTCGCTCAGCTCCTGCGCGCCGCCGCGCAGGCAGGGAAGGAGGGAAATATCGTCAAAGTCCTGCGCGTGGCCGTGCAGGATCCGGTCCGCCTTTTCGGTCAGGAACATGATCCGGTCCAGGCTCTTCACGAATTCCGGGAACGGCGCGCAGCCCTCCAGCTGCATCCACAGATGGTGGTTGACGCTGTCGCCGGTAAAGAGGATCCGGTCCTCCCGGAGCAGCAGCAGGATCCCGCCGGGGGTATGGCCGGGCAGCTCGTATACTTCCAGGTGCCTGCCGCCCAGGTCGAAGACGTCCCCTTCCCGCACGTCGATGAAGGGCGGCATCCGGAGACGACGCTCCTCACACAGCCGGATAAAGTCCGGTTCCTCTTCGAACATCCGGGCCAGCGGCCGGTCCTTCGGGTGCAGATAAGCGCGGTCAAAGTAGATATTGCCGTAAATGTGGTCCGGGTGCCCGTGGGTGTTGACGACGGTGACCGGCTTGTCCGTCAGCTGCCGCACTGCCTGATACAGGTCGTTGTATCCGTTCATGGTGTCGATCACGCAGGCTTCCTTTTCGCCGACCACCAGATAGCCCGTCGCCTCGTGCGCCTCGTCCATCAGGTACACGCCGGGGCACATTTCTTTGATCCACAGTTCCTTATTCTCCATCGGTTCCGCTCCTCCCATGATATGATCGGTCCTGCCGTCAGCCGGCCGTTCCTTCCTGCCCCGCCGGAAGAACGGGCAGCGCGATCTCCGCCGTGCCCAATCCTTCCGCGGAGACCGTCAGACGCGCTTCCCCCGCGCGGCAGCCCGCCCGGAGCACCGCCAGCGCGCTGCCCTGCCAGGCGGTAAAGCTGCCCTTTGTGTAGTTTTCCTCCGTTTTCGGCGCGCCGCTGCCAAAGCCCAGCAGCTCCGCCGGGCCGCTGACCCGGGCGGTCAGCAGTACGTCGGCGTCCGGCACCGCGAGGCCGCTTTCATCGGTCAATTCGGCGCGGATATAGCACAGGGACGCCCCGTCCGCCCTGAGACTGTCCGTTTCGGCCGTCAGGCGGATCGCGCGGGGGCGGCCCGCGGTCCGGATCACCGACCGGGAAACCTCCCTGCCGCCCGTGTACCCCACGGCCTCCACTGTGCCGGGCCGGTACTCCGTCTGAAACAGGAAGGTCAGCGGCATTCCCTGCACCGGAGCCTCGCCGGCCTTGAGGCGGCCCCGGCTTTCCCCGTTCACGAACAGCTCCGTCTCCTCCGCCGCGCTGAACACGGCGACCTGCACGGGTTTTCCTTCCCGGCCCGGCCAGTTCCAGCGCGGCCATACGCCGGGGAACCCCCAGTTGGACAGGGTTTCCGCCTTGCCAAAGTGGGCCGGGTCGTAGGAAAACACCGCCGTTTCCCCGCTGCCCCAGACGATCCGCCGGTAGACGCCCTGGGGACGGATCTGGCCGGTGATGTCAAAATCCGCGTCGTTGGCCGTGCGCCAGGGGTAGGGAGAGGGCTCGCCCCAGGGGTTGCCGATCCTGGGATCCCCCGGCTCGTAAAAGCTCGCCTTCCCGATGCCCGCCTCGCCGATATAGTCCCACGCCGTCCAGGTGAAATCGCCGATCACCCAGGGCGTTTTTTCGATCATCGGCCAGTGGATGCCGATCTCCTTGGGGAAGTTCTCGCTGCCCAGGATCACCCGCTCGGGGTACATCTCGTGGTCCTGCTCGTACCGGCTTTCCATGTAGTTGTATCCCGAGACGTCCAGCCCGTTGTTGAACGCTTCGGTATACTCTTCCCACAGAAGGTCCTGCCCGGCTTCCATCCCCGCTTCCCACCGGCGCTGCTGTTCCCGCTGCGTCTGATCGTCCAGCCCGTTCCAGTACGAGCAGATGCCGTTGGACACCGGGCGGCTCGGGTCGAGCCTGCGGATGGTTTCCGCCAGCCGGACGGCCCAGCCGTACCCGTCGTTCAGCCCGCCCCGTTCGGTGATCTCGTTGCCGGTGGACCAGAGGATCACGCTGGGATGGCAGCGGTCGCGCCGCACGAAGGCGGTCAGATCCTTCTCCCAGTCGGTCTCAAAGAACTGGTTGTAGTCTCCGGGTTCCTTGCCCATGCCCCAGACGTCGAAGGCTTCGTCAAACACGTACATGCCCAGCCGGTCGCAGGCCTCGATCAGGGCGGCGGAGGGCGGGTTATGGGTGGTGCGGATGGCGTTGAACCCCACTCCCTTAAGCTTTTTCACCTTTCTGGCTTCGGCGTCGTACAGGCTCACCGCGCCGATCACCCCGTTGTCGTGATGGAGGCAGCCGCCCCTGAGCTTCACCGTCTGCCCGTTGATCCTGAGCCCGTGCTTTACGTCCGCCTCTATGGTGCGGATGCCGAAGAGCACCTCCTCCGTATCGGCGGAAGGCCGCGTACACGGGATCATGCGGGTCTTATACACCGCCTTTTCGGTGACCCGGACCCGGAGCCTGTACAGATTGGGCGTTTCCGCGCACCATAAAAGCGGGCGGTCCACGGTCAGGGTCGTGTACGCCGTCCCTGCGGATAAGGGCGGCACCTGCACCACGGTCCTGCGGGTGAGGACCGTTTCCCCGCTGTCTTCCCGGACCAGGGAGAAGGCCACCTCCGCCACCCGGTTTTCGGCGTGCTCGTTCCGGATCTCCGCGGACGCCCGCACAAAGGCCGTTTCCGCGCTGCCGTCCCGCGCGTATTCGATCTTCCGGGTATAGGCGCTCAGGCCCCCAAAAGCCACGCGCAGCTTCGGCGTATGCGTCAGGCTCACGCCCCGGAACAGCCCCGCGCCTGAATACCAGCGGGAATTGGGCTGCATGCTGGGGTTCACGGTGATCACGATCCGGTTCGTTTCCCCGGGGTAAACGAGGTTCGTGATGTCCGCCTCAAAGGGCGCGTAGCCGTAATGCTGCAGCGCCGCCTTGCTGCCGTTCACTTCCACGGTGGCGTTCATCATGGCGCCGTCCAGCCGCAGGAAGACCTGCTCCCCCGCCCATTCCGCGGGGATCACCAGCTCCTTGCTGTAATGCGCCACGCCGGCGCAATAATAGCCGCTGGCCGCGCGGGCGGGGGCTTCCGGAAATACGTCGCTTTCGATCATGTAATCGTGGGGCAGATGCACCGTCCGGCTGCCCAGGTTCCCCCGGATCCGGTCGTTCACCTGCAGGATCCCCAGGTCAAAAAGCCAGTCCCGGTTGACAGGAATTGTCCGCTGCATTGTTCCGTCCTCCCATTGAATTTGTTGTACCGATGTATTTCTTCCGTAGATCATATCAGAAAACGGCCCCGGCTTCAAGGGGAAATCTTCCCGCCGGGGACAGCCGGACCGGCAATGAAGCAACCCGCCTTTCCAGGAAAAACACCGCGCAGCCTGGCCGTGCCGGACATTCTGTCCCGGCGGCGCCGCGCTGCGCGGTGCTTCGTGTATTCCGCTGTACGGTTTATCTGTCTTCCCGGCGGATGGACTGGAAATCAAACAGCCGGTGCAAATTCTTCCTGCCCTTGTAGGGCTTGAGATCTACGATGTACAGCCACCGGTTGGAACCGAAGTACTTCCCGGAAGCGTTGATGTAGACTTTTCCCTCGATCCAATCGCCGTTGACCAAAGTGTATACATCCGGGATCAGGTCGGCATACATACCTTTCAGGATCTCATCCTCGTGGTACATCACGCCGCCGCAGGGGTAGGTCTTGCCGGCATACTCGATGGCGTAGCGGTCGGTGCACCGGACACTGACGGTGCCGTCTTCGTTTTCCGTCCGCACAAAGGCCGTATTGTAGGTGATGGTGTAGCTTTCCAGCGTGTTTTTCTCGTCGTTCAGGTAGTGCGCGGTGACGCGATAGACGGTTGATTCGTAAGGGTAGTTCACGGTCACGTGTTCCACATACCAGACGGATTCGCGCCCCGTCCTGACCTTGCCGTCCTTCTGCTTCTTCTGCACCTGGTTCTGGTTGCGGATGTACCAGATCACCGCGGACGCCTCTCCCGGCTGGCCGGAAAGGAAGAAGTCCTCGTTCATTTTCAGGCTCGCCTGATAGGGACAGCCGTATTTGTCGTACCAGACCGTCAGGTTGTCAAAGTGCGCCACGACCCCGTTGTGCTCGCCGGAAGCGTAATAGCTGAAGGTATGGCCGTCGTACTCCGCCTCGATCTCGATGCCCTGGATATTGGTCAGCTCCAGGGGGATTTCGCCGTACCCGTTTTCGTCCAGCTGCACCTCGTTGTCATCCACATCGCAGGTTTCCACGTTCGGGGTGAACCACAGGCGCATATCGCCGTCCGGGTCAGCCGCGACCGGACAGGGCTCCCCGTTTTTCCCGAAGTAGATCTTGTCCAGGTCGGTGACCAGCAGGGGGTATTCGGGTTCGGGCGGGATCTCCGGCATGTCTGGCAGGCGCAGCTGGCTCAGCCGGTCCGGAATAAATACGGTCACATCCGTCACACGTGCGGCGGCGGGCAGGACGGGCATCAGCAGCACCAGGATCAGCGCGGCGCACAGCCAGCGACTCAAAGTCTTCATCCGGTGTCATCTCCCTCTTTCTCAGGTTCATTCATCCAAATTTTATACTATTTCGCTTCTAAACAATAGACAAGGAACTCATTGTATGGTATAATAGCA
>CAMJXZ010000049.1 GCA_946409855.1 uncultured Clostridia bacterium
AAGAAGATATGCACAAGATGGCAGACGCCAACAGAGCATTCTCTCATTACAGATTCTGATCGGCAGCCCGAAGACACTAAGGCTGCAGCTTGAAGATGATCAGTTGAGAAGCGGTCAGGAAAACCCGCGCGGCCGCCGCGTTTTTCCGCGGCGGCCCTTTTATGATGCCCGATGTATGTCCGGCAGATCGTGATGATCAGCTGTTTCCATGCGTTCCGCGCATTGCCGAACCGGACGGGCGGCGCGGGGGAAAGGGTCACTGCTTTTGATTCGGCGCTTCGTGCCCTTCCTTCAGCACGACCACCGCGTCCGGGTCGTACTTCCGGGCGATGGTGTGGGCGGCCTTCCGGTTGGCCACGGTGTCAAAGATGATGGAAAAATCATAGTCCGGCGGGTACAGCTGTTCCGCGGGCACCAGCAGCCGGAGACGGTTGTGCTTTACGGTGATCTTTTCTCCCCGGTACTGAACGACCACGTTCCCATCCTTGTCCGCGGGCTGATAAACGATGGCGGTCTGGCGGTCCGGCAGGAGGGCAACGCTGTCCCCCATGTGAAACCCGCCGGGGTTTTCTTCCGGCTTTTCGGCCAGGCGCCTGAGGCGGCTTGGGGGAACCCGCATCGGGCGGCGGGAAGGAAGCGGATGCGTCTCCGCTTCGTGGGCTGCCGCCTGTGCCGCGCGGGCCAGAAGCCCTTCGTCCATGCCCAGCCGCCGGGCGATCTCGATGGCGCAGCTTTCCCCGCTCAGGCCCATCTCCAGCCTGTACAGGGGCTGCAGGGTGTCCCGGTCAAAGGACATCCGGGAGGAGATCACCCGCGGCGTCCGCTCCGCCCATTGCTTGATCCTGGGGTCGTGCGTGGTCGCCAGAAAGAAGCACCCCCGCCGCAGAAGCTCCTCCAGGATGGCCTGCGCCAGGCCGGAGCCTTCCGCCGGGTCTGTCCCGCCGCCCGGTTCGTCCAGCAGCACCAGGCTGTCCGCGCTGCATTCGGAAAGGATGCGGATGATGTTGGTCATGTGGCCGGAGAAGGTGGACAGGTTCTGGCTGATGCTCTGGCTGTCGCCGATATCGCAGAGCACCCGGTCCATCATGCCGATCCGGGTGCCTTCCCCGCAGGGAATGTGCAGGCCGCTCTGGGCCATCAGGGTCAGAAGGCCCACGGTCTTCAGACAGACGGTTTTGCCCCCGGTGTTGGGGCCGGTGACGGCGACGCCCGCGTCCGGCAGTGCCAGCTCAAAGTCCAGCGGGACGCAGCGGACGGGGTCCAGGAGGGGATGACGGGCCGCGGCCAGACGGATGACGCGCTCCCCGGTGATTTCCGCCGGCCGCGCGTCCATCTGACGGCTGAGCTTGGCCCGGGCGAAGAGCGCGTCCAGCTCCGTCATGACGCGTACGGCTTTGCGCAGGGGCTCCTCCAGAGAGGCGACCCGGTCGCTGAGGGACCAGAGAATGCGGCGCTCCTCTTCGTCGATGCGGGCCTTCAGCTCTTCCAGAGCCTGCCGGGACAGGCTGACCGCGTTCGGCTCCATGAACACGGTGTTACCGCGGGCGGAAGCGTCGACGGTCCGGCCCGGAAAAGCGCTCTGGAACCGCTTCTGCACCGGCACCACAAAGCAGCCGTTTCGCTGGGTGATATAGCCGTCCGCCAGTTCCCGCTTGTGCCGGGCCAGCACCCGGTTCAGCTTTTCCCGGATCTCCTGCTCGGTTTTCTCCTGCTGGCGGCGCAGATCTCTGAGCGCCGGCGAGGCGTCGTCCAGGAGGACGTCCTCCCGGACGGAGCGGTTGATTTCTTCTTCCAGTTCGCGCAGGTCGGGCAGTTCGCTCCCCCAGGAAGCGATGCCGCCGCTGACGGACCGCGCGCTTTCCAGGTAGCGGCCCATCCTGCGCGCGGTGACGCAGAAGCGCGCCAGGGCGCTTAACCGGGCGGGGGAGAGCATGCTGCCCTGCGCCGCCCCGGCCAGGCTTTCTTCCGTTTCCTCTGTCTGCGCGAGCGGGGGCGCACCCTCGCTGTCCAGCACCCGGCGGGCGGCGGTGGTTTCCTGCATGCGGGCGGCGCAGAGCCCTTCGTTCAGGATGGGCGCCGTTTCCGAAAGCAGCCTTCGGGCCGGCAGGGAAACGGCGTGATTATTCAATTGTTCGATGATCCGGTCAAAACCTAACGCGATCATATCCTGTGTCATGCTGATGCCTCTTTCTCATATTTGATCGACATGAACAGGGGCGGGGAATGCGGGTCCAAAAAAGGCAAAACAAAAGAAGTGCCCGGTATCGGTCGGCACCGCGTCACGGCATCAGCAAACAAGCGGTCATGTCACCGCTTTTTTTGATCCGCCGTGTTCCCCGTTACCTGACCGATTCCAAACACTGCCTCCACAGGATTGCCCGCTCTTTCCGGGATCGCTGCCAACGATATTGTACCAGCAGAAAACCGGCCTGTCAACAAGGCCGGTTCCTTTTCCTGTTATTTTCAGGGCGCTTACGCCCCGCAGACGGAGGATGCGCGGTAGACGTCTCCCGGCTGCAGCAGGACGTTCTGCCCGGCGATATTCAGCCCGACGGGCCGGTCTCCCTGATGTGACACATGGATGTCTGCTCCGCTGATGGTGATTTGAAGCGGCTGGCCCTGCCAGACGAGCGGGAACGAGAGGAGATGCCAGGTCCCGGGCAGCCGGGGCCGGATGTGCAGACCGTCCGCCTGGACCGCAACGCCGCCGAAGCCGTACACCGCGCACTGCCAGATGCCGCCCATGGAGGCGGCGTGGATCCCCGCGTCCGACGTGTGCATGTTGGGCCCCATGTCGATATCCCCGCAGCCTTCAAAGAACCGGCGGGCCTGTTCGGTTTCTCCCAGCCGGGCGGCCAGCACGCAGTGGGTGGACTTGCTCAGGGAGGAATCGTGCAGGGTGCGCGCCTCGTAGTATTCAAAGCATTTTTTGATGACCTCCCCGCTGAACAGGTCCGGCAGCTGCACCATCAGCGCGAGGGTATCGGCCTGCTTGTGCACCTGCAGCCCGGACATCTGCGCGAGGTTATAATGGTGGTAAATCGTCCGGATCTCTCCGGCTTGCTTGTAGGGCGTCAGGTCGATGGCCCGGAGGGACCGGTACCCGTCAAATTGCGGCACGATGCCGTCTTCATCCGGGCCGGGGAGGAAGATTTTCTGAATGACGTCCCGGAGCCTCGGCGCGAGGCGGTCAAAACAGAATTGTTTGTCCAGACGCCGGTACGTTTCCCCTCCGGCCTTCCGGAGCGCTTCCATGGTTTCCAGGGCCAGGCGCATGTTTTCGCAGGCCAGGTAATTGGTATAGGCGTTGTTGTTCACATGCTCCTTGTATTCATCCGGGCCGATTACGTCCAGAATGACCCAGGCCTGCTTTTCCAAGTCCCTGGTCACCCGGCTGGCCCAGAACAGCGCGGTATCCAGCAGGATTTCATCGCCGCAACGGTCCATAAAGGCCTCGTCGCCCGTCACGGTTTTGTAAAAGTGTACCGCCAGGGCGATATCGGCCGTGATGTGCTGTTCGATCAGGCCGGTCAGGATCGGCAGGGCTTTCCCGGTCACGACGTCCGCCTGTCCCCACAGGGGCGTGACCTCCCCGTCCTCCGGAAGCGCCGTCTCCCAGGGGTACATGGCGCCTTCGTACCCGTTTTCTTTGGCTTTTTTCCGGGCGCCTGAAAGGCCCAGATACCGGTATTCCAGCAGCGACCGGGCGGTTTCGGGCTGCGTCAGGGCGTAGTACGGCAGCAGATAGGTTTCCGTATCCCAGAAAGAATGGCATTTGTAGCCCTCGCCCGTCAGGCCTTTCGCGCTCACGCCGACGCGGCTGTCCCCCTTGTGCGCCATGATGTTCAGGTGATACAGCGCAAAGCGCACCATCAGCTGATCCTGCGCGCGGTCGGAGCGGATCAGGATGTCCTGCCGCGCCCAGACCTTTTCCCACGCGGAAGCGCTGGGGGAAAACAGGGCATTGTATCCATCCCTCAGGGCCGCCTGCAGGAGGATCCGGCCGTTTTCGGCCGCCGCCGCCGCGGGGTCTTCCGCCCCGCGGCATTCCCGGTCCCGGCCGGTGGTGACGGCGCAGAGCTTTTCCAGCGTCCAGCGTTTTTCCCTGGGCACGGTGCAGCTGCTGCGCAGGGCCAGATAGCGCCGCTCGATCAGGGGCAGCCAGGAGACGGCCTGTTCTTCCCCGTCGATCAGCACCTTCAGGCCGGCATGCAGGCAGCAGGAGACATGATCCTGCGCCGTTTGGGAGACCATGCGCATCGTCCTTTGGTCCAGCACGCGTTTGTCGCCTTCCAGGAAATGGGAAGCGCCGGTGTTGGTGACCCGCCCGTCGATGCCGGTTTCCGCCCGGATTTCCCCGTCGCCGTCCAGCGGGATGATTTCCGTGCGGAAGCCGATCAGGTGCTCGTTTTCCAGGGATACAAACCGTTCAAAGACCAGGCGGAACCGTTTCCCGCCGGCGCCTGTCCAAAGGAGCTCCCGGCGGAGCGCTCCGGTCCTCAGGTCCAGATACCGCAGATACCCCCGCGTCCGGTCGGGCAGCATGGAAAAACGCTCCCCGTCCAGGAACAGCTCCAGGTTGGTCAGGTCGGGCAGGTTGGGCAGTTCGGTCACCTCGTCCTGAAACCGGTCAAAGGTACCGGCGACCAGCAGGTCCCGTGTCTGGCCGGCATACGCTTCTTCCAGAGCGGCGCGCTGCCCCAGATAGCCGTTGCCCTGGCACAGCAGAGCTTCGGCCTTTCCCTGATGATGGGCGGCAAAACTGTCTTCTCCGATGAGCCAGTTTTCACTGGCGCCCTTTCCCAGATCATACCGCATCAATGGGAATCCCTCCCTTCAGTCAGAAACGGTTTCCCGCTCCGTTGGAACGGGAAACCGTTGACGATCAGCAGAATACGGGCTTTTTGCTTTCGGCGGAAGCGTACAGCGCCGCGATCAGCTTCTGCACGTAGACGCCCTGCTCCGCGGTGACCAGCAGGTCCCTTTCTCCCCGGCAGGCGGCGACGAAGGCGTGGATTTCCTTCGTGTGGAGGTCTTCCGCCGGTTCAAAGGGATAGGTCTGGTTCCAGGCCGGGCCGTCATCCCCCGAATAGACGGCCGGGGGAAACAGGTCCGCTCCTTTTTTGTCCCCGTACAGGGTGACCTGGCGCCGGTCCTTTTCCTTCATGTTCAGGGCAAAGGAGGTGCTGAGCTTCATCACGGCGCCGGTACGGAACCGGATCTGGCCGAAGAGGGCGTCTTCCACCGTGTATCGTTCCGGGTCCCAGGAGCCGAAGAAGCCGTTTCTGCCGGTCGTGCCGATGGCGTTGAACATATCCGCGCACACGTAGTCCACTTCCGGGTAGCCCATCAGGTAGACGGCCAGGTCGAGGGCGTGGGCGCCGATGTCGATGAGCGGGCCGCCGCCCTGCATGGATTTGTCCGTGAACACCCCCCAGCCGGGGACCCCCCTGCGGCGGAGCCATTGGACATCGGCCGCGTAGATCCGCCCGAGTCCGCCCCGGTCGATGATGTCCTTGAGGATGCGCACGTTCTCCCCGTGCCGCAGGTGAAACCCGTAGGAAAGGAGCCGGCCCTGCGCCCGGGCGGTCTGCGCCATTTCCTCCGCTTCCCCCACGTTCATGGCGGGGGGCTTTTCGCACAGCACATGCGCCCCGGCCCGCAGGGCGTCCAGGGTGATGGCGTGGTGAAAGCGGTTTGGCACGCAGACGCTGACCACGTCGGGGCGGCACTGCTCCAGCATTTTCCGGTGATCGTCAAAATACGCGGGGATCGAGAAATCCTCCGCCAGCTTCCGGGCGCTTTCCGGGCGGACGTCGCTGACGCCGACCACCTGAACGCCCTCCGCCGACCGGTAGGCCGGCAGATGGGAAACCCGCGCGATCTGCCCCGCGCCGATGACGGCAGCTCTGATAATATCCATTTTATCTCCTTACAGAATCGGTTTCAGATACGCGACGGATTTGAGATACGCGTCCAGTTCGTCCCGGTCGCCCTCGTTGACCCGCACCATGCTTTCGATGATGGCCGGGCCCTGATAGCCGACCTCCCGCAGGGTCTCAAAGTGCTTTTTGAAATCCAGGAAGCCGGTGCCGGGCTGGTAGCGGTGGTTTTCAGACAGATGCACCCGGCCGATATATGGCGCGTATTTCCTGAATACGGCGGAGATATCGTCCTCTTCCAGCGCCATGTGGTAAAAGTCGCAGGTGATTCTGACGTGCCCGAACCCGCCTTCCTCGATGAGGCTGACGGCGGTGGCGGCTTTGTTGATCATATGGTCCGCGAAGCTGTTGAGCGGCTCCAGGAAAATGTACAGCCCGAGCTTTTCCGCGACGCCGTTCAGGCGGGACAGGGAGTCCAGCAGGACCTTCCTGTCCTCCTCCGGGGTGCGGGTGGGCTGCCGGCCGGGCAGGCGGCGGGTCGCCATGCCGTAGGCGGCCGGGATGACCATCCCGTCCGCGCCGACATCCCGGAGGGCGCAGAGGATCTTTTCCAGGTCGGCCAGGCCCTGCTGCCGCCTGCCTTCGTCCAGGTCGCCGATCCAGCCGCCGTACCCGTTGCAGCCGGAGCAGACCGGGAAGCCGGTTTCCCGGACTGCCTGGAGGACGGCTTCTTTCTGCTCCAGCAGCAGCTTTCCGTCGATCTCGAAGCATTCGAAGCCCGCCGAGCGGAGAAAGAGCAGCTTTTCTTTGATATCCTGCGGGAAAAAGGGTTTATCCTGCGTTCCGAGTATCATACGCTTTTCCCTCCAAAGGTCACGCCCAGTTTGATGGACAGTTCCGGGTGCTGGTCCACATATTTCATGAAGCCTTCCGCCGATTCCTCAAAGGGGATGACGGGGTCCAGCAGGTCGTCGCAGGCCAGGTAACCGGTCATCAGCATGTGCCACACGACGTTTTCGATGCGCTTGCGGTCCCAGCGGGGATAATCGGGGCTGGGCTCGGAGCAGGCGCGGGTGAAAACGATTTTCCCGTAATTGAAATGACCTTCCTGGCCCAGCCACAGGCCTTCGCCGAAGGGCTTGGCAAACGCCGCGTACGCGATGGTGCCGCCGTAGGCCAGGCCGCGCAGGGCCGCCTGCAGGGCGTGGACATTGCCGCTGGTTTCGATGATCACGTCCGCGCCCATCTTATCGGTGAGCTTCTTGATCTCCAGGCCGGCGTCGCACTGGGTATTGTCCAGGGCGTAATGCGCGCCGTGCCTGAGGGCGATTTCCCGGCGGTGCGCGATCGGGTCGATGGCGATGACTACGGACGCGCCGAGCCTGGCCGCCAGCTGGACGGCGATCTGGCCGATGGCGCCCAGACCGATGACCACCACGTTGTCGCCCGGCCGGGCGTGCGCGTCCCGGATGGCGCCCAGGGCGAACTGCGCGGGATCGTAGCACACGGCGTTGCGCACGGAAGCGCCGTCCGGCACCTTCCGGAGCTTATAGTTGTTGACCGCCTTGACGATTTCCGTTTCTTTGATCGGGCCGTAGGAGCATACCCGGTCGCCGATTTCAAATTCCGTGACGTCCGCGCCTTTTTCCGTGATCCGGCCGACGAACATGTTGCCGATGGGCAGGTCGCCGAACACGATGCCCCGGGGCTCCTCCGGCGCGCGCTGGGTGAAGACCTGCCATTCGGGATCGTACTTTCCGTCGATAAACGGGGTGGTGCCGCGGAAGTCCGCCAGTTCCGTGCCGTGCTTCGGGGCGGCGAATTCCACCCGCACCCGGACTTCGTCCTTTTCGATGGGCCGGTCTTCGTAATCCTTGAGTGCCGCCTGACGCGGGGCGACCGCTACGAGTTTTTTCATGGCTTTTTTCCTCCTGACAAAATCCACTTGCATGCGTATCGATCCAACCGGACGGCGCCCGCCGCCGGCGTATCGGACAAAAGATCCGGGCCCGCCGGGATATCCCCCCGGAGGGTGACCGGTTCACCGGAAACGTTGATGAGGACCGTGACGGAGCCGCCGGCTCCCTTCGGCGTCCGCCTGAGGGCGAACACCCTCCGGTCCAGCCGGAGGATTTCCTGGGCGGCGTCCGGCGCGAAGGCGGGCTGCTCCCGGCGGATCCGGAGGCGGCGGAGCATTTCGTCAAAGATGCGCCTGCGGCCGGTTTCCCCGTCCAGCGCCTTTTCCAGCTGACGCACGTCCAGCTTCTCCCGGTTGATCCTGCGGGGGATGCCGGAAACGGAAGCGCCGTAATAATCGTTTCGGGATCCCAGCAGGCTGTGGATGTAGATGCCCGGCAGCCCCTGCAGGGAAAGCAGGATGGTTTCCGCCGCCAGGAAACGGGCGATCCGGGTATCGTCGCTTTCCTCGGGGGAGGCCAGCGCGTCCTGATAATTGATGTTCAGTTCGTAAGGGCTGCGCGTGCCGTCGCCGTTGTCCTTATAGGAGACGGCGCCGCCGTTCCGGAGCGCGGCGTCCACTAGGACCTGCCGCTCCTGCGGCGTGAGGATGCCTTCCGTGGGCCGGACGCCGATGCCGTCGTGGGAGCTTAAGAAGTTGAAGTAGGCGGTGCCCGGGGCGGGAGCGTTCAGCGCGGCGGCCCATTCGGTAAGCCGGGAAGCGTTTCCCGTCAGGAGGGAGAACATGACCAGCGGCGGCAGGGGGAACTGATAGACCAGATGGGCTTCGTCTCCCTGGCCGAAGTAGCTGATGTTGTCCTTGTGCGGGACGTTCGTTTCCGTGATCAGCATGGTGCCGGGGGCGTAATCCTCCAGCACGGCCCGGGCCAGGCGGATGAACGCGTGGGTCTGGGGCAGGTGCATGCAGGCAGTGCCCATTTCCTTCCACAAAAAGCCGATGGCGTCCAGGCGGATGAAGCGCGCGCCGTTCCCGGCGTAGGTCAAAAGCACCCGGAGCATTTCGATCAGTACGTCCGGGCAGCGGTAATTCAGGTCGATCTGGTCCTCGCTGAAGGTGGTCCAGACGTACTTGTCCCCTTCGGCCGTCCGCACCCTGGTCAAGAGCGGCAGCGCGCGGGGCCGGGTCACCGTGCTGTAATCCGCTTCGGGGTCGGCGGTGATGAAGTAATCCCGGTAAGGCGCCTCGCAGCGCAGGTACCTTTGGAACCATTCGGAGGACCGGGAGATGTGATTGATCACCGCGTCGTACATCATCCCGTAGTCCCGGGCAAGGCTTTTGACGTCCTCCCAGGTGCCCAGCTCCGGGTTGACGGCCAGATAATCCACGACCGAAAAGCCGTCGTCCGACGTATAGGGGAACATGGGCAGCAGGTGCACCGTGGACACCGCGCTGCCGACCCGGGCTTTCAGAAAATCGTGCAGGACGGGGATCCCTTTCCGGCCGGGCGCGGTCAGCGTGTCCCCGTAGGTGATGAGAATCGCGTCCTTTTCCGTCAGCCGGCTTTCCCTGGGCGGGATGCCTTCAAAGGCGGAGAACGCCTTTTCCATCCGGTCAGCCGTTTCCCGGGCCAGGGCGGGGGCCCCGTAGATGGTTTGCAGGTGCTCGATCCAAAGTTGTTTGCGCATGGGTCATTCGTCCTCTCTGCGGATGGTATCGGGTTCTGTCGTTTCCGGGTCGATCCAAAGGGGCTGCCCGACGCCGTGATAGCGGTTTTTCCGGAGGGTGACCGCTTTGGCCGTATGGATTTCGACGGCGCGGGCGCAGTTTGAAAAGGTGTTTTCCGTAACGGTCACCCCGGCGTTGACGGGGGTGTCGAAGCCCTGGCTGCAGACGGCGACGGCGGCGCAGCCCTTCTGCCCGTAGCGGGGTTTGAAGCCGATGTCGTCAAAGCTGCACCGGACGATCCGGATATCCCGCCCGTGGCCGCTTTCGCAGTGGGTGGACAGTTCGTCCCCGATGAGCACGCCGGCGTTCATCAGGTGCTCGTACCTGTTTTCGGAAAGCTCCGCGTTCCGGCAGCGGAGCAGATGCCCCGCCCCGGCGATGTTGCGGAAGACCGAACGGCGGCAGGTGTAGCCGGCCGGTTCCCAGCTCAGGGGCTCGGCCAGGCTGCCCGGGCGCAGGGCTTGCGTGATTTCGTCCGGCAGAGGGCTGGAAAAGCGCACCTCGTAGCGGGTGATGCGGTTCGTCCCGCCCACGGCCGCCCGCGCGGCGGAGCTGTTCCTGTCCTGAAGGATGGCTTCCTCCCTGCCGGTGAGAAAGCGCCAGCAGGCGATCCGCGCGAGGTATTCTTCCCCGCCTAAGTGCAGGCGGATTTCTTCCCCCGTCCTTAAGGGGACCGGGGCGTATTTGCAGGAGAACACCGCCAGGTCTTTGTTTCCTTCTTCCCAGAGAAAATAGTTGCTGTGCACGTTCTGTGCGTCCATCCGGAAGCCTTCGAAATGGCACCGGTCCAGCGAAATGTCCCCGCTGCAGCGGTAGACCTTCCAGCCGTCCCGGGGGCCGGTAAAGAACTGGCGCGGCGGCGGCTGCATGACGACGCGGCGGGCCGTGATGCCCCGGCAGTTTTCCGTCAGGAGGCCGAAGGCGTTGGTATTGAAGACGCGCAGATTGTCCAGCGTGAGCCGGTCGCAGCCCCCGATAAAGATCAGGAAATCCGTCAGCCCGCTCTGATGCCAGCTTAATCCGTCGCCCGGCCGGACGCGCTCGCAGAGCGCCGGGTCGTCCAGCGCCATTTCATGCTCCGATACCCGGATGAAGCGGCGGTCGTAGCCAAAGCCGATCGTCAGGCTTTCACCCTTCAGGCGCCTGTCCCCGCGGTCAAAGCGGTTCATGCAGTACGCGCCGGACTGCGCGGGGGCCTGCGGCCTGCTTTCCAGGCGTACCTTCAGGACGCCGCCCGCCGTATCCGTTACCGTGCCGCAGAAGGCGGTTTCCGGTTTCCTGGTAAAGGCCAGGTTCTGAAGCGTCAGCCCCGGGCAGTTTTCCGCCCACAGGATGGACGGGAGCCGTCCCTGGATCGGGTCGTCATGGCAGCCGGCCAGCAGGGTGGCCGGGTTTCCCTCACTGTCCGCGCTGCCCCTGATTGTGAAGCCGGACACGCCCCGGAGCAGCAGGTGAACGTCCTTTTCATGGATATCGCCGCAGCCGTCGTCATGCGCGATGGACGGCGTGTCGATCCTTACGGCGCTGCGCAGCGAAAACTCCCCGGGCGGGAGGGTGATTTCCTTTTTGCCCTCCTGAAGCGCCCGCGCGATCAAACCGCGCAGCAGGGCCGCGCCGTCTTTGTATGCTTCGGGCGTCGTCATAAATCGGCTGTCAGCTCCTTCAGGTTTTTGATCAGCACCCGGGCGATCCGCCGGTAGCCCTCTTCGTTGGGATGCACGTGATCTTCGAGGCATATGCCTTCATTGCCCATGTGGATGTTCCCCTGCCGGTTCATGTCCAGCAGGGGAAAGTGTCCCGCTTGGGAACAGTCCTCCAGCGCCCGCCAGTAATCAAGCAGCGTATGGCCCCGCTTGTTTTTAAGCCGCCACGCGTCTCCGGCTTCCTTCCCGCCGTCCGGCGCTTCCAGCCGGAAGATCGGCCCGCACCAGACCGGGAGCGTTTCCGGGAACCACTGCCGGAGGGTATCGGCCGCCCACAGCGCGTCCTGCCTGAAACGATCCGGGGCGCTGCCCCAGTACCAGTCGTTGGTGCCGTGCCAGATGAGCACCAACTGGGGCGGGGAACATTCTTTATAAGATTCCTCCCGCAGCTGCCGCTTCATCCTGTCGATCATGCTGTTTGGGGTTTCTTCCGTCAGCCCGCTGGAGCCCACGGCGAAATTGCGCAGTTCCCGGACCGGCAGCTGTTCCTTCAGGGCGTCCAGGTAGGCGTTTTTTCCGTGGGTGCCGGTGGACAGGCTGTCCCCGTAGATCCACATATCAATCCCGTTCATAATCACACATCTCCTTGAGCAGCCCCATGGAAACGGAGAGATCCGTGCGCTCCGCGTGACGGAACACCGGCACCCCCCAGGGGAGCCAGCCCTGCCGGCGCACGATCTGTTCGATTTCCTGCACGATGAACCGGCTGTTGGTCAGCCCGCCGCTCAATACCACGCATTCCGGATCGTACGCCCGGATCATGTTCACGGCCGCCGCCGCGTAATAGCCGATGGCCGTTTCCAGGATTCTGGCGGCGTAGCGGTCGCCGTTTTCCCAGCACCGGGCGATGCCCTTCATGGTCAGCGGGCGCTCCCGGTAGATGGCGCTGGTGACGTGATCCCGTTCCGCCTCGGCCTGATACAGGATTTCCCGGGACCCGGCATAGGCCTCCAGACAGCCCACCGCCCCGCAGGTGCAGCCCCGGCCGAAGGGGTTGACGATGAAGTGCCCGCCCAGGATGCCCGCCTGGTTGTGCTTGCCGCGCACCAGTTTGCCGTCCATCATGGCGGCGGTGCCGACCCCGGTCCCGATGATGACCAGCACGCAGTTTTCAAACCCCTGCGCGCAGCCGTAGGCGACCTCGCCCACCAGGGCGGCGTTGGCGTCGTTGCTCATGACCAGGCCGCAGCCGAAGCGCTCTTTGCACCAGGCGCGGAAATCGATGTCCAGCGCGTCCTCGTATTTGTTGTTGATGCAGGTGACCCGGCAGGCCTTCGAATCCACGATGCCGGGGGTCGCGATGCCCAGACATTCCAGCTGCCCGGTCCGATGCGCGTCGATGACCTGTTCGGCCCGCTCCATGGCCTGCCGGATGCCCTGCTCCGAATGGGCCGGGATCGTTTCAAACCAGAGGGGGTTGAAATCCTCTCCCTTATATCCCGATATTTTGACTGCGGTTCCGCCGAAGTCAATGGCGATTTTCATGAACGGCCCCCTTCTTTCGGTTCTTCTGTGAATGGCTTTACCCGGGCGATGATCACGCCGAAGTCTGCTTTTGCCTGCGGGGAACGCCGGGCGTGCCGCACCGGGCAGAGCAGGTACCGGTCCACTTCGGCCGGGACGATGAAGGTTTCCGCGTAGTGCACGGGAAACGGCTCAAAGCGTCCGTCGGGGGAGCGGACCAGGATTTCCTCCCCCTCCACCAGGTTCAGCGCGTTCACGCCGCCGCGGCAGGCGCACAGGATGTCCCGGTCAAACCATTCCCGCTCCGTTTCGATGAATTCGGTTTCGTGCAGGCCCGTCTTTTCCCGCAGATGCCCGTCCTCAGTGAGGATGGGTTCCACCCGGTTGACCAGTTCCCTGTAAACAAACTCCGTATCCCGCTCCATCCGGATCACCTGCCCGCCGTGGTTCAGGTGGACGGGCCTGGGTTTTCCGTCCAGGCCGAGCCGGCCCCAGTCCCACAGCTTGAAGGTGAAGATATAGGGCGTGGCGGAGATCTCCAGCACCATGGTATCCTTTCCGGAACAGTGGATGGTGCCGGGCGGGATCAGCAGGTGGTCGTGCTGCCGGACCGGGATGCGGTTGATCATCCGGTCCGCCGGAAAGGGGACGCCCGTTTCCTGGGCATGGGTCAGTTCGCCCATCAGTGCTTCTTTGGTGACCCCGGTCCGCACCCCCAGATAAACCGAGGGGGCGGAAGCGGCCTTCGCGTCCAGGATGTAGTAGGATTCCTCCTGCGTGTAGGCCATGCCGAACTGCTCCCGGATATAGTCCAAAGTCGGATGGACCTGCAGGCTCAGGTTCTGCCCGTCCATG
>CAMJXZ010000050.1 GCA_946409855.1 uncultured Clostridia bacterium
GCGAGGATGAATTTTTGTGGAGCAGGCTTGACCTGCGGAACAAAAATTCTTTCCTCTCGCCTTTGCCGCCCGGGAGCCCCCGCAGGGGCGACAGGCAAAGGCGCTTGGGGGGTTCCGTAGGGGGGACGAAGTCCCCCCTGCGCCCCTTTACTCGGCAATAACCGGTATCCCCCTCTCCTGCGCCCACCGGGCGGCATAGCTGTCCCGCGGCGCCAGGACGCAGACCAGCGCGTCGCAGCCGGACAGGGCCGTATCCGCGATCTGCCGGACCGATTCGGGGAACCGGACATACAGAAGCCGCGCGCAGTCCGCAAAGGCATATTCGCCGATGCTCTGGCACCCGTTCTGCACATGGATCGCCTCAAAGGAAGCACCGGCAAAGGTATAATTCCCCACGCTGCGCATCACGGAAGGCACCTGCAGCGTGTCCTCGGCCTCAAAGGGGAGCACGATCAGGCGGACCGTCCGCGTCACCCCGTTCCAGGAGGTCACGGATACGGACGCCTCGCCCGGCTCCGCGCCGATCAGCAGATCGGAGGGCCCGATCATCACGCTCGGCCCGTCCGAAACCACGTCAAACCGGGCGTACGCGTTCTCCGGGCGGAGGTTTTCCAGCGGCAGCTCCGTCTGATGATACGCAAGCAGGATCATCGTTTCGGGCAGGTCAAAGGATTCCACCTCCAGGCGGACGCGGACCTCGACGGATACTTCTTTGCCCCCCGCGGAGGCGGTGACCACCGCGTCCCCGCTGCGGACGGCGTACATCATGCCCGACCCGTCGACGGTCAGGACCTCCTCGTCGCTGCTCTGATAAGTCAGGAAGGAAGCGCCGGCGCTGACGCGGCCGCAGGTGACTTCCGCGTCCAGCTGCACCCGCTGCCCGACCCGCAGCATTTCCGGCACCGGACGGACCGTGATCTCCGTGACGGCGGGGAACACCTGGACGCGCTTTTCAGCCTGCGTCCCATCCCAGTTGACGGCCCGGACGATCACCTCGCCCGCCGCCCTCGGCCGGAGCTCATTGCCCGACAGCGACGCGACTTTGGGATCCGACACCGTCCATTCGGGCTGCAGCCAGGCGTTCTGGGGCACGGCGTCCGTCAGGGCCAGGAGCTCGCTTTCCTGCCCGATGAACAGGGCGTCCGGCCCGTCGATCGTGAAGCTTTCCGCGGGAACAAAGGCCTCCAGCGTCAATTCTTTGGTCATGCCGTTCACGGCGGTGATGACGATGCTGGCCGCGCCTTCGCCGAGCACCGTCACGACCCCCAGCTGATCCACCGCGGCGACCTTTTCATTCCCGCTGAAATAGCTGACCATCTCGCCGTACAGCTCCGTTTCGCAGCGGACGCCGCCGCGCAGGTCGAATTGTTCTCCCGGGCGCAGCATATGGTCCGGCAGTTCGCCCAGCACTTCCGTGATCGGGTCGTGCACGGTCAGTACGACCGACGCGGAAACCCCGTTCCAGGAAGTGGCGGTCACCGTGGTCTGCCCGGGACCCAAGAGGGTCACCAGGCCGGTTTCGTCAACCAGCGCCGTCTTTTCATTTTCGCTCTCCCACGTGAGCAGCAGCTCCGCCCCGGCCGGCACGGTTTTCTGCACCGCAGGCCGCAGCGTGTCCCCGGTAAAGAGGAGCCGGTCCGCCGAAAGGCCGAAGCTTTCCGCGGGTACGGCCGCCCGGAGGCTCACCTGATCGGCCGTGCCGTTTTCGGCCCGCGCCGTGATCACGGCGGCCCCGCTTTGAAGGAACACGGCGTTGCCCTCCTGATCCACCCGGATGATCTCCGGATGGTCGGAGGAAAAGACGACCTGATCATTCTGCCGGGTGCCCGTCTGGTCGGTCACGTCGCAGACCAGCTGCAGGGACGTCCCCACCGGGCAGACCGGTTCCGCCGGGCGGAAAGCCACCCGACTGACCTGAGGCACATAGATATTTACCTTCATGACGGCGCTGACCCCGTTCCAGGCCGTCGCCGTCACCGTGATCTCCTCATTCACCCCCGGTTCTGTCCAGAGCATCCCGTATTCCACCCGGGCCGCGGACGGATCGTCCACCGTCCAGACAATGGAGGGGTCCGCGTCCCCGGGGGCCCAGGAAACCGTGTCCAGCGGGATGGCCGAGCCCGCGGTGACGGCCGCCTCCGGGGGCAGCGAGATCTGTTCGATCTCCCGGCGGATCCGGACCTGCGCCTGCGCTTCCTGTCCTTCCCCGTCCAGCAGGGCGTATACCGTCGCTTCGCCTTCCTCCTGCGGGATGAGCAGCCCTTCTTCCACCCTCGCGTTTCCCGTCACCCGGTAAGTAATGGTGTGCTCCGCTTCCCGGAAGGAGGGCTCCGCCCGAAACAGCGTATCCAGGTTCAGCGTGCCGGAAACGCTCAGATTCACCCGGTCCTGAAGGGCCACCACCCGGTCCGGCAGAGAGGAATCATAGGTAAAGAATCCGTTTTCCGCCGCCCATCCGGCAGCGAAGGTGCCCTGCGGCGCGTACAGCGTTTCCAGGCCAGCGGGGAAAGCGTTTTCCCCGATTTCGGTGACCGACGCCGGGAGCACCGCCCACTTCAGATCCGGGCAGTCCGCGAAAGCCCGCGCGCCGACGCGCTCCGCCGTTTCGGGGAGGACGACCGACGCGCCGGTGTGCAGCCCCCGGAAGGCGCCCGCGCCGACGGCGGTGACGCCCGGCTCGATCGTTACGCTGCGGACGCTTGCCCGGACCGCGTGCCACGGCGCGTCCCGATCCTCAAAGTCCGGCACGGCACCGTTCCCGCCGACAGACAGCAGCCCGTCCCTGGTCAGCGACCAGTGCGCGCCGTCAAACCAGTTCTCATAGACGGTAAAATCGAACTGCCCCGCCAGGTTTTCAGGGCTTACGCCCTGCAGACCGGTCGAAACCGGGTCCCTGAGACCCGCGTGGAACGTGATCCTGCCGTCCTGCGGCAGATACGCGCTGATCAGCCCGTAGCCGAACCCGGTGATACCTTCCCCCAGAATGATTTCCCGGATGGCTTCCCGGTGCGCGTACCAGCTGCCGGTGGAGGTAATTTCCCCGCTGCCCCGGAAAATCAGGCGGTTGCGGTCGTCCATCACCCAGCCGATGCTGCTGTCCGCGCTGCTTCCCTGCACCGGATACCAGGTCAGGAAGCCGCCGTAATTGTTCTGCTTGCCGATCCAGGAATCGCCGTCATGAAAGCTGACGGACGCCTGCACGACGCCGAACGCGCCGGAGGCGATCTCGGGCGCCTGCCCGGTAAAGACGATCTCCTTGAGGCTCGCGCAGCCGTGGAAAGCGCCGGAGGCGATCCCCTCCAGCCCGTCCGGGATTTCCAGCCGGACAAGGGACGCGCAGTCCCGGAACGCGTCGCGGCCGATCCGGGCAATGCCGGCCGGCAGCACGATTTCCTTTAAACTCCCGCAGTCCGCGAACATTTCTTCGGCGATTTCGGTAAACCCTTCCTCAAACCGGACGGACGAAAGCGCGGAACAGCCGCGGAACACCGCGCGCCCCACCGTATACGTGCCGCCCAGGGAAACGGAGGCAAGCGAAACGCAGCCGGCGAAGGCCTCGTCCCCCACCGACCCCGCGCCCAGCAGCAGGCCGTGCACATCCGTCAGCCGTTCGCAGCCGAAAAACGCTTTTTCGCCCACCGCTTCGATCCCGGAGGGAAAGAGGACCTCCGTCAGGTTCGCGCAGCCGGCAAACGCCTGCTTCCCGACGGGCCCCGGATATCCATCCGCCGCTTCCAGCGTCATTTCGTTCCGACAGCCGGCAAACGCGTAATCGCTGACCGGCAGATCATGGGCCGAAAAGCGCAGCTTCGACACTTTCGCGTCCCCGTCGTACAAAAGCGCCCGGCCGCCGGCCGCCATGGGGTTGGCAAAAATGTCCTCAAAGGAGACGGCGGCCCATTCCGTCACGTTTTCCCGTTTGTGAAAAACGACCTGCTCCACCTGAGCGCAGCCGCCGAAAGCCCCCCTGCCGATCCGCTCGAGCGTGCCGGGGAGCTCCAGGTACCGGAGCGCTTCCGCCTGGTAAAACGCGTACCGGCCGACGACGAGCAGCCGGCTGCCCAGCGCCGCGTATGTCAGCTGCCGGCAGCCGCAGAACGCCTGATCGCCGATCACTTCCACATTCTCCGGCAGGACCAGCTCCGAAAGCCCCGTCCTCTGGAAGGCCGCCGCGCCGATTTCCCGCAGCGTCTTGGGCCAGGTGACCTGCGTCAGCTGCATGCAGCCGTCAAAGGCGTAGCTGCCCACCGACGTGATCCCTTCCTCCAGCACCGCGCTGCGGATCCTGCTGCGGTAGGCGTACCAGGGGGATTCATAATAGATTTCCTCCCCCGCATAGCCGCGGAAGGTCTTTTCCTCCGCGTCGGGGATTGCCCCCTGCCCGGAAACCACCAGCGTTCCCTCCCGGTCCAGCGACCAGGAAATGCCGCCGGCGGTGCCGGAAGGCACCGAAAAAGTGATCTCCGCCGCGGCGGCGCACAGCGGCAGGGACAGCAAAAGAACGGCCAGACAAAAGGCGGTCCGCCTGTATCCGCTGCGCATCTTACATTCCTCCCAGTACCGCGTCCATCAGCGCCAGCCGCTCGTGCACCCACAAAAGCATCTGCGCTTTGTCTTCCTGCGCGGACAGGCGCACAGGATTCATCATTTCGTCCATCGCGTACGCCGCCGCCGGGATCTGGCCCGTCATCTCCTCAATCAGCGCCGCGATGTGCACCTCGGAAAGCACCGTTTCCCGCAGGGCCAGGTAGCGTTCCTTCAGCCGCCCGGCCTGCCGGGCGGTCAGCCTGTCCCACAGAGCGCTGCCGGTGTCCGCCGAAAGGCCTTCTCCCGCCGCTTCCGGCAGGCCCGCGGCGTACGCACCCTGAAGCCCGTTCTCCATGCCGTCCGGCACGGGGGTCCACTGGTTCCCGTAGGTGAGCAGCAGCCCGCCGTCCGCCCCGTTCAGGCCCAGCGTCCAGCGCAGCAGCAGATAATCCACCGCGCCCTCCACGTCCAGACAGTCGGAAACGGCCGCGTCAAACGCGGCGTCCCCGCTCTGCGCGGCGGCGTCGTCCAGCTGCTGAAGGGCGCCGGCGATCCACTGCCGGTCTTCGGAAGCGCAGAACACGGTCCCGCTGTCCGGGTCCGCCGCGCCGGCGGAAACCGCCGCGGCGCGCTCGCCCCGGTACATGCCGTACAGCCGTTCATCCTTCGGCAGTTCCAGCGTATACAGGCCCAGAAAAACATCGTTCAGCCACACCGTCACGGGAAAGCCGTCCGGCACGCCGCGCAGGGGCAGCATCCCAAGCCGCTGCGGCGTCTCCGCGCGGGACGCCGCCATCTCCCGCCAGAGGGCCGCGCCGATCATGCCACGCACCGCGGAAGGATCCTCCGCGCGGGCGCTGAGCACGTACCGGTACGCCACCGGCCAGCCGGAAAAGGCGTATTCAAAGGGCCGCTTTCCATCGCTGTCCCTGAACAGGGACAGCACATAGCTCTTTTTCGCATTCTCCCCGGACGAAGCGAGCAGGGACAAAAACGCGCCGCAGGAAAAAGCGTCGTCCGTCCGGTCCAGACCGTACAGCTCCGCGCGCACGTATACCGGCGCGTCCGGGCCGGCGCCCGGCAAATCCCCCGTCAGGAACAGCGCCGGGATGCCTTCCGCCTTGAGATCGACCCGCTCCCAGGTCCCGCAGATCTGGCAGGTATGCAGGCCCGTCCCCAGTGCCGGGTCCAGCTCCCAGGGGCCGAAGGAATGCCCGGCCGCGGGCCGGTTCCTGTGCAGCTGAACCGTCCCGTCCGGCTGGCGGAACAAAAGATAACCGTCCTGCGTGCAGGTCGGGTAGATTTCTTCGGCCCGCGCCCCGGTCCCGGGCCGCGCGGTCAGTATCAGAAGGGTCACTGTCACGGCAGCCAGCAGGCGGGTCCGCGCAGAAAAGTGTCTCATGAGCAATCCTCTCTTTTTCGTCCGAATCGCAGGCGTCCTCAGATTTCTAACATTATATGCGCAAATCAGAGAAAAAGCAACCCGGCTCCTGAAAACCGGGTTGCTTTTACATTCAGACGATCTTGTACAGACAGGGGCAATCCGCGATCCGCCGCGCATCCGCCCCGGTCCGTTTACGGTTCGATGCGGTTCGGGCCGCGGAAGAGGAACTCGACTTCCTTGATGGACAGGCCCAGCAGCAGCATGGTCAGCCGGTCCACGCCCAGGCCGAAGCCGCCGTGGGGCGGGCAGCCGTAGCGGAAGAAGTCCATGTAGAACTGGACGTCCTTGCCCAGGCCCTTTTCATCCGCCTGCCTGCGCAGGGGCTCATAGCGGTGCTCGCGCTGCGCGCCGGTGGTGATTTCGGTGCCCCGCCAGATCAGGTCGTAGCCCAGGGGGTTGCCGTTCTCGTCCCGCATGTGGTAGAAGGCGCGCTTTTCCGGGCCGTAGTCCGTCACGAACAGGAACTCGTGGCCGAACTTGTCCATGGACAGCCTGGCGCACAGGTGCTCGGCGTCAGTGGTCAGGTCGTTCTTTTCACTGTCCTCCACGGTGTAGCCGTAGCGTTCTTCCAGCTCTTTGTATACGTCGCACAGCTTCATTTCCGGGAAGGGCAGCGTGGGCACGACGACGTCCATGCCGTACATTTCTTTGATCTTGTCCCCGCACTTTTCCTGTACGGCGGCCAGCGCCGCCTGCAGCAGCTCGGCCTCCACGGCCATCACGTCCCGGAAGGAGTCGATGTAGCTCATTTCCAGGTCAAAGCCGGTGAATTCGGTGGCGTGCTTGTTGGTGAAGGATTTTTCCGCGCGGAAAACCGGGCCCACCTCGAAGATGCGGTCAAAGCCGGCCGCCATCGCCATCTGCTTGTAGAACTGCGGGCTCTGGGACAGATAGCCCTTGCGGTCGAAATACTTGAGCTCGAACACCTCGCTGCCGGACTCGCTGGCCGCGCCGATCAGCTTGGGGGTGTGGATTTCGATGAAGCCCTTGTTCAGCAGGTACTGCCGCATCGCGGCGACCAGCACCGTCTGCGCCTGATAGATCAGGAAGTTGCGGTCGCTGCGCAGGTCGATCCAGCGGTAGTCCAGCCGGGAATCGATGGCCGCGTCCTTGGAAATCGGCAGGGGTTCGGCGATGGATTCGATGCGGATGCTTTCGGGCAGCATCTCCTTGCCGCCCATCTTCACGTAGCTGTTTTCCACCACCATGCCCTCGGCGGTGATCACGGATTCCACCGTCAGTTTGTCCACCTGAGCGGCCACTTCCGGGTACTTTTCCTTTTCGACGGTCAGCTGGATGCGGCCGGTATGATCCCGGAGCACCAGGAAGGCCATGGTCCGCTTGTTGCGGATGTTCTCCACGAAGCCCTGCAGCTTCTGCTTTTCGTTGGGCGCCACGTCGGCGATCAGTGTCCTGTTCATATGCTTTCTGCTTCCTTTCCGGATAAAATGGTTGCAATCTTCTCAGGAGCCTCCCCCACGGGCAGCTCCGTCTCCTGACGGGTGTTCAGGTCGCGCAGTTTGACCGTGCCGCGGGCAAACTCCTCGCCGCCCACCAGGACGACGTATTTCGCGCCCAGCTTGTCGGCGTATTTGAACTGGGCCTTGAGGCTCCGCCCGCACAGGTCCGACTCGGTGCGGACGGCCAGCGCCCGGAGCTTCTGCGCGAACACGAAGGCGTCCGTCCGGCATTCGTCCCCGATATTGGCGACATATACGTCCGTCAGGCTCGGGGCGGGGGGCGTCAGGCCCTGGTTTTTCAGCTCCAGCAGGATCCGCTCCAGCCCCAGCCCGAAGCCGGCCGCCGGCGTATCCGGCCCGCCCAGCTCTTCCACCAGGTTATCGTACCGGCCGCCGCCGCACAGGGCCAGGCCTTCCCGCCCGGTCTGCATGATCACCTCAAAGACGGTGCGGGTATAATAGTCCAGCCCGCGCACGATGGTCGGATCCACCGCGAAGGGGATGCCCTGGGCGGTCAAAAGGCCCTGCAGGCGCTCAAAATGCGCCTTGCAGTCGTCGCACAGGCTGTCCAGGATGGACGGCGCGCCCGCGACGATGGCCTTGCACTTTTCCTGCTTGCAGTCCAGGATGCGCAGGGGGTTCTTGTCAAAACGGGCCCGGCAGTCCTCGCACATGTCATGGATCCGGTCGCCCAGATAGGCGCGCAGCGCCTCGCCGAAACGGGGGCGGCAGCACCTGCAGCCGATGGAGTTGATGTGCACCGTCAGGTTGGAAAGCCCCAGCGAACGGAGCAGCGTCATCAGCAGGTTGATCAGCTCCGCCTCCACCGACGGCTCCTTGCCGCCGAAGCACTCCATGCCGAACTGGTGATGCTCGCGCAGCCGCCCGGCCTGGGGATTTTCATAGCGGAAAATGGGCGCGGCCAGATAATAGACCTTGCAGGGCAGGGGCTCGGCGTACAGCCGGCCTTCCAGGAAAGCGCGCACGGCGCCGGCCGTCCCCTCGGGCTTCAGGGTGATGGAACGGTCGCCCTTGTCCTTGAAGGTGTACATTTCCTTGGTGACGATGTCCGTGGTCCCGCCCACGCCCCGCAGAAACAGCTCCGTATGCTCAAACACCGGGGTGCGGATCTCCCGGTAGCCCCACAGCGCGGCCAGCTCCCGCATCCTGTTTTCCAGCATGTGCCACAGATAGGCCTCCTGCGGCAGCATATCCCGGGTGCCCCGGGGTGCCTGTGTCAGCATGAATCAGCCTCCTCCTTTCACAAGGAAGACGCCGGATCATCCGCTTCTTCCCATGTTTTCCCATTATAAAAGCCGGGTGTTTGTTTGTCAACCAAAGCGTGATCATTTCATCCGAAACAAACCATGATGTAAAATATACTTGACATTTTGTCGTGTTTATGATAACATTCAGGGGACAGGAAAGGGGGGATCCCTATCGCGCGGAATCTGAGGATCAAGGCCGCCAGGGCGGAAAAGGACATGTCACAGAAGGCCCTGGCGGAAGCGGTCGGCGTTTCCCGCCAGACGATGAACGCCATTGAGCAGGGCGATTACAACCCCACCATCCGTCTTTGCAGGGCCATCTGCCGGGTGCTCGGCAAAAGCCTGGACGACCTGTTCGGAGAGGAGGACACCCCATGAAAAAGCCACGCGCCGCCCATCTGGATGAAATGCAGGACCTGAAATTGCTGAAGCTGGAGGAATACGGCTTCTGGATCCTCTTTTGGGCATTGCCGGCAGCCGTAGTGATTCAATTGCTCACAGGCGGCACGCTCCGCCAGGTTGCCGGGGAAATCATCGTGTTCCTGATCGGGAGCGTCTGCCTGCTGGGCCCCGCCCTCAAAAACGGGCTGTGGACCAGGGGCTCCGCCCCTTCCAGGAAAGAAAACGCCCTGGTGAGCGTCCTCCCGGCGGTGCTCATCGGCGCGCTTCATGTGATCAGGCTCCTGAAAAACGGCGGCATCGGCGGGGCCGCCCTGCTGGTCACCGCCGGCGTCATGGCGGCCGCCTGGGCCGGCTGTCTGCTCATCCTGGAAATTTTCCGGGCCGTTTACGAAAAGAGGCGGGCCCGGCTGGACGACACAGACGGGGAAGGAGATGAATAAGGATGTATTGTCCGCAATGCCTCGTCCTTTTTGACGGAAGAGAAAGATGCCCCGTATGCGCGGGCAGAAAGATCAGGGAGCCCCTGCCGGAGGACCCCTGCTTCCTGACGGAAACCGACCCGGTTTTCGGCGGGATGCTCCGGGATGTGCTTGCCCAGAACGGGATCCCTGCCCTGAGCGCCAGCACCATCGGGGCCGGCATGGCCGCGCGGGCGGGTTCCATGTTCGAACGGATCCGGTTCCATGTGCGCTATGAGGATCTGGAAAGGGCCTCCGGGCTGGTCCGGGCGCTCTTTGACGCGCCGATCGTGCCGGACGAAACAGCCGGAAGCGGCGAAACGTCATAAGCATCGTGGGCGCCGCGGCATTTTTCGCCGCGGCGCCCACGATGCACACCGGAAAAACAAACCGGGCCTTTTCAGGTCCGGTTCTTCGCCGCCTTCCGGCGGTTTTTCATTTTACTGCAGGGACAGCACCGCCGCTTTGAGGATCCGCCAGCGGCTCAGGTCGCTTTCTTCGCTTTGTCCGTCCTCCGTCCAGGAGGCGCTGACCGCCACCCCGGCATCCCTGAGCAGGCTCAGGCACCGTTCGTCCCCGGCCAGCAGCCCTTCGCAGAAGGGCACGATCTGGTCTTCAAAGTTGTACATGAACATGTCTTTTTCGGCGTCCGTCAAATAATCCAGCGCCTTTTTGGCCAGCTGGCGCACATCCGCCTGATCCTTGCCCCCGAAGCTTTCTTCGGAGCAAAGGTTCAGCAGATCCGCGGACAGCTTCGCCGTTTCCAGGGAAATCCCGGTGCTGCCGACCGGCAGCTCCACCGTTTCCTGGGCCAGCAGGAAAAACACGCCTGCTGTCAGCGGCATTTCCCCGGCCAGGTCCGCGCCGGCGCAAACCGGCGTCAGCCCCAGCGCGCAGGCAATCAGCAGTGCCGCCCCCCGCTTCCAGTTTATGTGTCTCATACGAGTTGCCTTTCCATAGTTGATCATGTCTGGCCGCGTGTTTCAGTCAAACACCTCCTATATTATACCACGGCCCGCGCAAGAAATCAACACCTTCCGCTGCTTTGTGAAATCAGGTATTTTTATCAGCTTTGAACAAGCCGCGCGGGCAGGGCGGCCGGCAGCGGGACGGCATGATAAAACGGGCGGCCCTGTACGGCCTGCCCGTCTCTGATAAAAAATATAAAGCGTATAAAGCGCTGACAACTCCTTACAGCCCGACCACCCGGTCCAGGCTCAGCAGGCTCTCCCGCGCGTTGGCCACGTGCTCAACCGTCAGCCGCTCCGCCTCCGGCCCGTTATGGGCGGCGATGGCCTCGCAGATGGCCCGGTGCTCCTGCAGGGACAGCTCCGCCCGGCTGTGGGCGGACACGGACACCCGGCGGTACTTGAGGAGCTTGCGGTGCAGGGGCTCCAGGGTATCCCGCATGGCGTTGCTGCCGCACAGGGCGTAAATGGTCTGATGGAAGCGGCTGTCCTGGTTCTTGATGCTGTCCGCGTCGCTCTTGACGGTATAGAATTCCTGCAGCTCCACGATTTCCCGGAGCTTCCGGATGCCGGCCTCGTCGGCCCGCTCGGCCGCCCAGCAGGCGGCCAGGCCTTCCAGGCGCAGACGGATATCGCAGATGTCCGCGATGTCCTGCCGGGTGATGCCCACCACCCGGATGCCCTTGCTGGTCAGTTCCAGCAGCCGCTCCTGGCTGAGGCGGCGCACCGCCTCCCGGATGGGGGTGCGGCTGACGCCCAGCTGCTCGGACAGCTTGCTCTCCGTCAGGATCTCGTCCCGTTCATACACGCCGGACAGGATATCCAGCTCCAGCTGATCAAACACCTGGTCAGCGATCGAAATCATTTTATGTTCCATATCGGTCTCCCCCCGCTCACAGCCGGCGCAGCCGTCCGCCGGTCAGTTCCTCGATCTTCATCTCCAGCTCGTGGTTGGACATGGCCGCCTGCCGGCCCTCTTCGTACAGTTCGTCGATCCATTCCTTGAGCGACACCACCAGCGGGTCCTGCTTGGACACCGCCTCGTCGCCGGCCAGCTGGTAGTTTTCGTTGATCCAGTAGGCGATTCCCGCCAGGCCGGAGGTCTTTGAAATCATCACCGAGGCGGGCCGGTTCAGCAGCTTCTTGGTGTTGAAAATGGTGTAGATCTCCTCGTCCTTGAGCATGCCGTCGGCGTGGATGCCGGCCCGGGTGACGTTGAAGTTCCGCCCCACAAAGGGGGTCATCGGCGGGATCTGGTAGCCGATCCTGCGCTGGAAGAACTCGGCGATCTCAGTGATCACGGTGGGGTTCATCCCGTCCAGGCTGCCGCGCAGGGAAGCGTATTCAAACACCATCGCCTCCAGCGGGATGTTGCCCGTCCTCTCCCCGATGCCCAAAAGCGAGCAGTTGACGGCGCTGGCGCCGTACAGCCAGGCGGTGGAGGCGTTGGCCACGGCCTTGTAAAAGTCGTTGTGGCCGTGCCATTCCAGGTACTCGCTCTGCACGTCCGAATAATGCTGCAGGCCGTAGATGATACCCGGGACGCTGCGGGGAAGCGCCACCTCCGGATAAGGCACGCCGTAGCCCATCGTGTCGCAGGCGCGGATGCGCACGGGGATGCCCGCGTCCCGGCTCATCTTCATCAGCTCGTTGACAAAGGGCACCACGAACCCGTAAAAGTCCGCCCGGGTCACGTCTTCCAGGTGGCAGCGGGGCATGACGTCCGCCTCAAAGGCCATCGCCACGGTTTCCAGGTATTTCTCCATCGCCTGCCGGCGGGTCAGCTTCATCTTTTTGAAGATGTGGTAATCGCTGCAGCTGACCAGGATGCCCGTCTCCCGGATGCCCATGTCCTTGACGAGCTTGAAGTCCTCCTTGGAAGCCCGGATCCACGTGGTGATCTCCGGGAACTTGAGGCCCAGCTCCTGGCAGCGGCGCACCGCCTCCCGGTCCTTCTGGCTGTAGATGAAGAACTCCGTCTGCCGGATGATGCCGTAGGGGCCGCCCAGCCGGCTCATCAGCTTGTACAGCTCCACGATTTCGTCCACGGAATACGGGTCGACGGACTGCTGGCCGTCCCGGAAGGAGGTATCGCTGATCCAGATTTCCTCCGGCATGCCCATGGGCACGCGGCGGTGGTTGAAGGGCACCTTGGGGACGCTTTCATAATCGTATATATCCCGGTACAGGTTGGGCTCCGTCACGTCCTGCAGGGCGTAGCGGTAATTTTTCTGTTCCAGCAGGTTGGTTTTGGGTGAGATTTCCAGCATGCAAATCTTCCTTTCCACAGGAATTTGTGTATACAATTATACCCATTATCCCGAAACTGTAAAGCGGTGAACAGAGAAAAAACAAAACCCGCCGCGCGTGACAGCACGGAAAGTTGTCGGTTTTTCCCTGCTTTACCGGCGGTTTTCCCTGTTTTTTCCCCCTTCCGGCGGCAAAGAAAAAACTTGACAAACCGCCCCGGATCGGATACATTATATGGCAATTCCATATGGATGCTTTGACGGCACCATGCGGATTGTCCACCGCGACAGAGAGCCGGCGGCTGGTGTGAGCCGGCGCGAGTGCAAGCCCGCAGTCTCCTGCCCGAGCAGGTTTCCCCAAGGCAGGCCCTTCGGCCCGCTGCGTAAGGAAGCCCGGCCGACCCCGTAACCATGGTCAGGTGCTTGACTGGAGCACCGCAGAGCGGCCGCGTACGCGGCAAGCTGGGTGGTACCGCGATTTTTTTCATCGTCCCGGAGGCTGAACCTTCGGGGCGATTTCTTTTCCGCACGTACCTGTTCAGTCAAAGACTGAACAGGTACCGCATGGGGGTCTTGCGGTCCGGGGCCTGCCGGCCCGTTCGTCGGTGAAATCGTGCCACCGGCACGATTTCCGGGCCCTCCTCACCCCCCTACGGAACCCCCCAAACGGATTTGCCTGTCGCCCTTACAGGGCTCCCGGGCGGCAAATCC
>CAMJXZ010000051.1 GCA_946409855.1 uncultured Clostridia bacterium
GCGGGCGTCGTAATCGATCAGTTCGCTGGCGACGCCCAGACATCCGGGCATGGAAAGGACTCTTCTCTCATCCGGACTGAGCACCCGGGACTTGACGCTGGTGACCGGCAGGAAGGTCGCGCGCCCCAGACGGTTGGCCCGCAGATAATCGATGATCTTCTTGGCGGTCTCTTCGTCGTCCGTCACGATGTTTTGAAGCGCGCCGCCCAGCACCATATCGACAGCGGTTTCCAACCGCTGCGGCACATTGATCAGACGGGCCAGCACGCCGTGAACACGCGGATTGCTTCCGGCGTAGTCCAGGGCTTTTTTCACCGACTGCTGGTAGCCGGTCATCTCATGGGCCATTTCCTCCATCAGCTTCAGCCGGCTCCTGTCGGACTGCAGATGAAGGTTTTCGGACTGCATCTCGTCGCTGAGGTTCTGCGACTTCTGTGCGAAAACAGCGGTTTTCTCCAGCATGTCGGAAACGGCGTCCCGGCATTCAGCCAGCGCAAGCTCGGCGGCTTCCCGGGCGGCCTTGTCCTGCTGCACCTGATCGGCCAGGATCAGCTTCTGCGCTTCCAGTTCCTTGATGGAGAGTTCGAGCTCAGAAAGACGTTCCGCCATCTGGGCGCGAATGGTCGTCTGCCGGGTCTGCCGGTCCCGGGCGTCGCTTTGCCGGTTGGCGGCGGCCAGTATTTCGGCCTTGTGCCTGTCCAGCGCGGTTTCGGCCGCCTGTTCCAGCGCGAGCAGGTTTTGAAGCAGGGTCTGCGCGTTTTCGCAGCTTTGGCCGTAGCCGGCCAGCGCTTCCGTCAGCTGCGCCTGCTCCTGCTCATCGGAGGGCGCGCTGCACAGCTGTTCGGTTTCTGCCTGAATGCCGGTAAGCTGCTTTTCTTCTTCGTCCCTGGAGGACTGCAGCTGGGTGATCCGGCCCAGCAGCCGTTCCCGCTCGATCTCCGCCTGATGGGTTTCCTCCAGCTGCCGGTTATGCGTCTGCCGGAAGGAGGAGAGCGCGGTTTCCACTTCCTCGATTTCCCGGTCCAGCGCTTCCCGCTGCTGGGTAAATTCGTTCAGCCTGGCCTCTTCGCCCAGGATCACATCCTTGAGCCCGTCCATGGTCTGCCGGAGGACTTCGGTCCGGTGGATGTTTTTATCGTACCGGAGCAGAAAGATATTCGCTTCCAGGAGCTTCAGCCGTTCAAACAGCTTCTGGTACTGCCTGGCGATTTCGGATTCTCTTTGCAGGGTATCCAGCCGGGTTTCGATTTCGTGCAGGATGTCGTGGATCCGCGTCAGATTCTCGCCGGTCCGGGCGAGCTTTCGTTCCGCTTCTTCCTTGCGCACCCGGTACGTCATGATCCCGGCGGCTTCCTCAAATACCTGGCGGCGGTCTTCGCTTTTCTGGGAAAGGATCTCGTCGATCCTGCCCTGGCCGATCAGCGAATAGCCCTCGCGGCCGATGCCCGTATCCCGGAACAAATCCTGAATGTCCTTGAGCCGGCAGTTCGTGTGATTCAGCTGATACTCGCTGTCCCCGCTGCGGTAAACCCGGCGGGTCACGCATACTTCGGAAAAAGCGCTTCTCAGCTTGCCGTCGCTGTTGTCAAACGTCAGGGACACTTCGCAGTAAGAGGCGCGTTTTCTTTTCTGCGTGCCGCCGAAAATGACGTCTTCCATTTTCGCGCCGCGGAGAATGCGGGGGCTTTGCTCGCCGAGCACCCACCGGACAGCGTCGGCGATAGTGCTTTTTCCGGAACCGTTCGGGCCGACGAGCCCGGTGATTCCATGGTTGAACAGGATCTCGGTTTTATCCATAAAGGATTTAAAACCGTACAATTCGAGTTTCTTAAGCTTCATTTCCGATCCCCAAGGGTATTGTTCCCCCAAGATCCGGCTTTACGGATTCATTGGCGGAGCAATAGTATTTCAAGTGCCGTGCCGGCGGCCGCCTGTTCGGCCTTCTTTTTGCTTGGACCAGTGCCCCGGCATATTTCCGTTCCGTCGACGAAAACGGCTACCGTGAACGATTTGGCGTGCGCGGGCCCGCTTTCATCGAGCAGATGGTACTCCGGGACGGGTTTTTTCTTTGCCTGAAGATATTCCTGCAGGTCGGCTTTCGCGTTTTCGGTCTGGGTTTCTTCTTCCGGCCAGAGCCTGAGGATCAGCGAGGAGGCGCTTTCATAGCCGCCATCCAGATAAACGGCGGCCAGAACGGATTCCATCGCGTCGGACAGCGCGCCGTTCTGATCGGCGACGCCGTTCATACGGCAGCCGTGGTCCATCTGCAGATAATCGCCCAGATGCAGCAGCCTGGCAATATCCGCCAGCGCTTTTTCGCAGACCATTCCCTGGCGCAGCGAGGTCAGCTGTCCTTCGTGCGCCTGCGGGAAGGCGGAATACAGGTGGTTGCTGATCACCAGCTGCAGCACGGCATCGCCCAGGAATTCAAGCCGCTGGTTATTCCGGGCGCCCAGGGACGGATGGCGAAGCGCGAGGTCCAGCAAACTTGAATCCCTGAAATGATATCCCAGGGATTCCATCAGTTCAGTCTTATTATTCATCTTGCCTGACTCAAAAAGGTTCAAGCGGTCCCGCTCTAAAAAGTTGGCCCGCTCTATGAATTCCGCCGCGCAGAAAGCCCGCGCGGCGGTACAATACTAGAGAAACCGATTACTGATGCGCTTCGATGTATTTGACGACGTCGCCGACGGTCTTCAGCGTATTGATCGCGTCGTCCTCGATGGTGATGTTGAAATTATCTTCCATGTCCATGATCATGACCATGACATTGGCGCTGTCCGCTTTCAGGTCTTCCACCAGGCGGGATTCGGCGGTAATCGTGGCGGGATCCACTTTCAGCTGTTTGGCGATCATGCTGACGACGGTTTCAAAAATCATTTTGTGTTCCTCCTTTGTATGAGACGAAATGTTTACAGGGATGACTGTATGGTTTCGATGACGTGACCGTCAATCATACGCGTGGCCTGACGGATGGCGCAGGCGATCGCGTGCGGGTTGCTGGAACCGTGCGCTTTGACGACCGTGCCCTGAACGCCCAGCAGCGGCGCTCCGCCGACTTCCGTATAGTCCATCACTTTTTTTACCCGGCGGAACGCGGGCTTGGCGATGAGGGCGCCGATCTTGCTGCGGGTATCAGCCAGCAGTTCTTTTTTGATGATTCCCAGCAGTGTGCCGGCGACGCCTTCCATGAATTTCAGGATCAGGTTCCCGTAAAAACCGTCCGTGACCACCACATCGGCGATATCCGCGGTAATATCCCGCCCTTCGACGTTGCCGACGAAATTGAAAGGCATTTTCTCCATCAGGGGATAGGCGGCCTTGACCAGCGCGTTTCCCTTTTCCGCTTCGGCCCCGATGTTGACCAGGCCGACCCGGGGGTTATCCAGCTTCTGGACGGTCTTCATGTACGCGCTGCCCATCAGGCCAAACTGAGGGAGGTATTCCGGAAGACTGTCCACGTTCGCGCCGCAGTCAATCAGACAGAAATATCCTTTGCCGTTCGGCAGCAGCGGGGCCAGGGCGGGGCGCTCGATCCCCTGAATCCTGCCCAGCCGGAAGATGCCGCCGGCCAGCGTAGCGCCGGTAGAGCCGGCGGAAACAAAGCCGTCCGCTTCGCCGCTGCGGACTGCCAGCATCCCCATAACCACCGCGCTTTGCTTCTTCTGACGGACGGCCATGACCGGCGCGTCATGGTTGGTGATGATGTCCGGTGTCTCAACGAGTTTGATCCGTTCGCGGACATCGTCCGCTCCGGCCAGCAGGGGCTCCATGGCGGAAACCGTACCGGCCAGGGTGATCGTCAGATCCTGATCGGCGCGAAGCGCCTCGACGGCGCCGAGCACCGTGCAGTTCGGGGCGTCATCACCGCCCATGGCATCCAGGTAAATATGGCGCATAATAACCGCTCCAATCGCTCTGTTTGAAGGTGTTCCGGATGATCCCGTCACCCTTCGGATTGTACCATAAAAGGACGTTTATTTCAAGAGCAGCAGACCTGATTCATGACATGCGGCCGCATGGCTCCGCGTGTATAAAAACCGGCCTGTCATGAACCGCCGAGGACCATTAACCCGCGGAAGCCGTCCGCGCTTTGGGAGCTTTCTTTTTGGCCGGAGGAGCGGCATAATGACGTTCACCCAGGCTCAGCGTCGGCTTTTCGCCTTTCTCAATTACATCTTTGGTGATGACGCAGCGGTTGATTTCCTTGCGGGAGGGGAGATCAAACATGGTTTCCAGCATGGCTTCTTCGATGATCGCGCGAAGCCCGCGGGCACCGGAACGGAGCTGAATCGCCTTTTTGGCGATGGCAGTCAGCGCGTCCGGTTCAAAGGAGAGTTCGACCCCGTCCAACTCAAGCAGCTTGCTGTACTGTTTGGTCAGGGCGTTCTTGGGTTCCGTCAGGATCCTGACCAGCGCTTCTTCGTCCAGCGGGTCCAGGGAAACCGTGACCGGCAGCCTTCCGACAAATTCTGGGATCAGGCCGAACTTCATCAGGTCTTCCGGGCGCATCATGTGGAGAATCTGCGCGGAATCCTTCGAGATGTCGCTTTGATCGTCCGCCCGGAAACCCATGGACTTTTTGCCGACGCGGCGCTCGATGATCTGAGACAGGCCGTCAAAAGCGCCGCCGCAGATAAAGAGGATGTTGGTGGTATCGATTTTGATCAGTTCCTGCTGAGGGTGCTTCCGGCCGCCCTGCGGGGGAACGCTGGCGATGGTCCCTTCCAGGATCTTGAGCAGCGCCTGCTGCACGCCCTCGCCGCTGACATCCCTAGTAATGGAAACGTTCTCGCTCTTCTTGGCGATCTTGTCAATCTCGTCGATGTAGATGATCCCGCGCTGGGCCGCCTGAATATCACCGTTGGCCGCCTGAATCAGCCGGAGCAGGATGTTTTCGACGTCTTCGCCGACATACCCGGCTTCGGTCAGCGTGGTCGCGTCCGCGATGGCGAACGGCACGTTGAGGATCCGCGCGAGGGACTGCGCCAGATAGGTCTTGCCGCAGCCGGTCGGCCCGACCATCAGCACATTGGACTTCTGCAGCTCAATGTCCTCGCTGCGCTTGCCGGCGCTGATGCGCTTATAATGATTGTAAACGGCGACGCACAGGGATTTCTTGGCTTTGTCCTGGCCGATGACATAATCATCCAGCACCGCTTTCATTTCGGTGGGCGTGGGGATCTTGTCCAGTTCGGCCTGTTCCGGGATGTCCAGGTCATCCGACATGATTTCCCGGCAGAGCGTGATGCACTCGTCGCAAATATAGGCGTTGGGCCCGGCGATCAGACGGCGGACCTGGTCCTGCGTCTTGCCGCAAAACGAGCAGCGGGGTTTGCGCTGCAGCAGCTCATCATTTTTTGCCATTCGAATTACCTCTTACCGGATTTGGGCTGGGGCTGATAGATCTCATCGATGATGCCGTACTGCAGCGCCTCTTCGGCGCTCATGAAGTGATCCCGTTCGACATCCTTTTCCAGGACTTCGATGGGCTGACCCGTCATTTCGGACATCAGGCGGTTCATCTTCTGCTTGGTTTTCAGCAGCCATTCCGCCTGGATGCGCACATCGGTCGCCTGACCGGAAGCGCCGCCGGAAGGCTGGTGGATCATCACTTCGCTGTTGGGCAGCGCCAGGCGCTTGCCTTTTTCACCGGCCATCAGCAGGAAGGCGCCCATGGAGGCGGCCATGCCGATGCAGACGGTGCGCACGGGGCATTTGACATAATTCATGGTGTCGTAGATGGCCATGCCGGCGGTGACGGAACCGCCGGGGCTGTTGATATACAGGGAAATATCGGCGTCCGGGTTTTCGCGCTCCAGGAAAAGGAGCTGAGCGACGACAACATTGGCGACGTTGTCATCGATCGCGCTGCCCAGGAAGATGATCCTGTCCCGCAGGAGACGGGAATAGATATCGAACCCGCGTTCGCCGCGGCCGGTTTCTTCAATGACATAGGGGATCGTAGACATTCTTTATACCTCTCTTATTAAAATGGCCAGGCATGAACGTACAGTTTCTAAGCCTGGCCATGCTGATGTATTGCAGTTTGGGAAGGGAATGCGGGGGATGATCAGAGGCGGGAAGGATTACTGATCTTCTTCCGGTTTCCCGGCTTCTTCGTCTTCTTCGGTATCTTCCAGGGCTTTCATCACATCGGAAGCAACCTGGGAAGCGTCGACGCGTTCCGCGGCGTCTTTGACCTCGATCTCAGCGTCCGCTTTGATCTGGTCCACGACCTTGCGCAGCTTCGTGTTCTGTCGGATGATTTCCATCACGCGGTCGGTCAGGGAATTCCTGAAGTTTTCCACGGTCTGGCCGCTGCGCTTGGCTTCGTCCTCGATCTCCTTATCCACGTCCTCGTCGGAGATTTCCGGATTTTCCTTGTTGATGATCGCCTCCAGCACCAGCTGCATCTTGACGCGGTTGGAAGCCTGGGGACGGTACATGTCGCTGACCTGTTCTTCAGTCTGGCCGGTGTATTTCAGATAATCCTCATACTTGAGGCCCTGATACATCATGTTCATGCGGAGCTGGCGCTTCATCTGGCTGATCTCGTCCTCGATCATCGCGGCGGGAATATCGCAGTCGGAAGCGTCCACCACCTGCTGGATCAGGTTGTTTTCCATTTCGACGTCCGCGTTCTTTTCGGCGTTGTCCTTGAGTTCCTTTTCGATCGCTTCTTTGTATTCCTGGAAGGTGGAATAATCGGAAACGTCGGCGGCGAAATCATCGTCCAGCTCGGGCTTGACTTCGGCCTGAATGCCGTTCACCTTCACATGGAACACAGCGTCCTTGCCGGCCAGTTCTTTGGACTGGTAAGGATCCGGGAAGGTAACCTTGAGGTCTTTCTCTTCACCGATGGCCATGCCGATCATCTGATCTTCAAAGCCGGGGATAAAGGTGTGGCTGCCGATTTTCAGCGTCTGTTTTTCGGCGGTGCCGCCTTCAAACGCCACGCCGTCCACGGTGCCGGCATAATCCAGGTTGACGGTATCGCCGTCCTGAACGGGACGGTCCGTTACATCCTGAAGAGTGGTAGACTTTTCAACATCCCGATCGATCCGCTGGGTGATATCTTCCTCGGTGACCTGATGGACGTACTTGACGGCCTTCAGCCCCTTGTATTCGCCCAGCTCCACATCGGGCTTGACATAGACCACGACGGAGAACTTGAGTTCCTGACCGGCGCCCATCTGTTCGACATTGTCCACTTCCGGGTTGGAAACGACGGAAATATCGTTTTCGGTCACGGCTTTTTCATAAAGATCCGGGAATACTTCATTGAAGGCATCGTCATAGAAAACGCCTTCGCCGTAGATCTTTTCGATCACTTTGCGGGGAGCGTGCCCTTTGCGGAAGCCGGGCACCTGCACACGGCCGCGCATTTTGAGATACGCTTTCTGCACAGCGGCGTCAAATTCTTCGGCGGGAACGACAAATGAGATTTTAACCTGATTGCTTGATACTTTTTCGACCGTGCTGGCCATATGCGGGACACCCTCCATATTCTAAAAGGTAAAACATTAAATAAATTCCTGCGTTTCCCATGAAAACGCTAAAAGATATTTTACACCGTAAATCATAAAAAAGCAAGTATTTTCCCAAAAAACAGCGCAAAAAACCCCGGGGAAACCCGGGGCTGGAAAAGGCTGAATTACAGCTGATTCAACTGATGGAAACAATCCTTTAACGCGGGATAGAGGGACTGGTACAGTTCGAAGAAGGGGGCGTACTTCGCGTGCCGCTCCGCGTCAGGCAGCAGCGGCTCTCCTTCTTTCAGCAGCCGGCTGCAGGCGGCGGGAATGCTCTCGAAAACGCCGGTGCCGACGCCTGCCAGGATCGCTGCGCCCAAAGCGGGGCCTTCCGTGTTCTGCAGCGTGGATACGGGCATCCCGAACATATCCGCCATCATCTGCCGCCAGAAGGGACTCTTGGCGCCGCCGCCGCAGGCCAGCATGGTATCCGGCGCGACATGCATCCCGCGCAGCACATTCAGGTTCTGCCACTGGGAATAGATGACGCCCTCCATGACGGCACGGACGATGTCCTGACGGGTGTGCATGGCGGTCAGGCCGAAGAATACGCCGCGGGTTTCGGGGTCCAGAATGGGGGAACGCTCGCCCATCAGATAGGGGAGATAGATCAGGCGGTTGGCGCCGATGGGGCTCCTGGCGGCTTCCTGGTTCATCAGCACATAGGGGTCGATCCCCAACCCCTGCGCGACCTGCATTTCCGCATGAAAGAAGGTATCCCTGGTCCACTTGAGGGAAAGGCCGGCGGCCAGGGAAGCGCTCATGACCGTGTAGCAGCCGGGCACGGCGGCGCAGAAAGTATGCACCCTGCCGGCCGGGTCGATCTGCACGGTATCGGAATGGGCGAAGACCACGCCGCTGGTGCCGATAGTCGTAAACGCCTTGCCGGGCACCACCACGCCGGTGCCGATGGCGGCGGCCATATTGTCGCCCGCGCCGGCGACGACCGGCATGCCGGCTTTAAGGCCGGTCCGCCTGGCAGCTTCCTCCGTGATATGGCCGGCCACTTCGCAGCTTTCCAGCAGCGGCGGCAGCATGGCCATATCCAGCCCGATCTTATCGCAGATTTCCCTGGACCAGCAGCGGTTCGGAACGTCCAAAAGATTCGTGCCGGAAGCGTCGCTCATTTCCATGAAGTATTCGCCGGTCAGACGGAGACGGACGTAATCCTTGGGCAGCTGAATGTGACGGGCCTTCGCCCAGAGGTCGGGCTGGCAGCGCCTCTCCCACAGCACCTTGCCCGCGGTAAAGCCGGTTAGGGCCGGGTTGGCGCTGATCTGGATCAGCCTTTCACGGCCGCCCACCAGGCGGGTGAATTCCTCGCAGTCCTCCTGCGTCCTGCCGTCGCACCAGATGATGGCGCGGCCCAAGGCGAGATTGTCGTCCCCGGTAAGCACCAGGCCGTGCATCTGGCCGGAAAGGGACAGGCCGGCGATATCAGCCGGATCGACCCGGCTCTGCGCCAGGATGGAGCGGATGGTGGTACAGGCGGCCTGCCACCAGTCTTCCGGATCCTGCTCGGCCCAGCCGTTCTGCGGCTGATGAAGCGGGTATTCGACAGAAGCGGAAGCAACCGTCTGCCCGAGCGTATTAAAGAGCACCGTCTTGGTACCGCTGGTACCCAGGTCAACGCCAATCAGATAGGTCATCGTAAAAACTCCCTTTCGTCTTTTGAATTCAGGTTATTGCGCTGAATTCATTATAGACGAAAGGGAGAAAAAATACAAGCGTATCCGGTGAAAAAGATGAGTCGGCTTTCGATCCAGGACTTTTTTATTCGTTGCCGATCGCGTACACGACGGTGACCGAGGCGCTGACAGAAATGGACCCGGACTGGATGACCGTGCTGGCCGCCGCATCCATCATCGCGCCTGCCGCCTTATAAACGCGGGAATTGCTGGCTGCCCCCAGGCCGGTGCCGGAGAAATCGATGGACTGCAGACTGCCCAGCGAAACGCCGGCCGCGCCGCACAGGATCTGCGCTTTGCTCTGCGCGTCCCGGACCGCTTCCTGCATGGCCTGGGTGTACGCTTCGCTGACCTTGCTGGAAGTAAAGGAGATGTTATTGACGGCGTTGGCGCCGGCGCGGACGGCCTGATCGATCAGATCGCCCACCCGGGAGATATCCCGCACGGTGATGCTGAGCAGATGATTGACCTGATACTTCTGCGTTTCCACCCCGGGCGTGTAGGATTCGGTATAGCTGTAGATGCTGTAATCCGCGGTGGCGATGTCCTTTTTTTCGACCTCCGCTTTTTCCAGCGCGGCGATCACGGCGGCGATTCTTTCCGCGCATTCCGACTGCGCTTTGCTCAGGTTGTCGTCTTTGATCTGGACGCCGAGGTTCAGCTCGGCCTGATCCGCTTCCAGAAAGACCGTGGCAGACCCGACAACGCTGATGGTGCGGTCCTCCGCCATGGCGGGCATCGCGGAAAGCATCAGGCAGCAGAGCAGCAGTGCGGTGATGGTACGAATGGATTTCATTTGGAATGCTCCTTTCTTTTCCTTCTCTTCAGAACCAGATAAACGGAAAGCCCGATCAGGGCAGCGATGGCAAGCCAGGGGAGCGCGATCAGCAGGAACAGGAAGATGTTCTGCAGGAACGCCCAGATGCTTTCAAAGGAGTAGCGCAGCCCGTTCCGCAGCCTGCTGAAAAAGCTGTTGTCCTTTTCCGTGACGGACTGGGCGGGCGTTTCTTCTGTCAGGGTAATCGTGACGGTGCTGTACGCCACCCGGGTATCAAAACTGCGGATCCGGCCGGTCAGATAGTCGATCGTGGCCTGCGTTTCAGACAGGTTGTTTTCGATTTCCAGCAGGTCGCTGACGTCTTCCGCCTTGTTCAGAAGCTCCTTGAGCCTGTCCCGCTTGACGATGGCGTTGTCCAGCCGGGCGCGTGTATCGTAATACTGTTCGGTGATGTTTTCCGAACTGATTTCCTTCCGGGTCACCCGGCCGGAAATCCCGCCGATGCTTTCCAGGTAGGCATCCAGGTTTTCCGCGGGGATCTGCACGGTCAGGTAGGCGCGGCGGGAAGCGGCGGAGCGCTGTTCGGTGGTCGAAGCGGCGATCCTTCCGTTCAGCGACCGGACGCTGTCCTGAATCAGCTGAAGATCGGTTTCGAACCGGGGGGTGGTGATGCTGACCGTCGCGTTCCGGACGATCTTTTCAGCCCGTTCTTCCGGCTCCGGCGCCGGCTGGGCGCCGTTTTCCGCGTCGTAATCGGCAGCCTCTTCATATGATTCATATTCGGCTGGCTCTTCCATGGCCGCGTAGTTGCTGAAATCGGCGGACTTGCTGACGCTCCTGTTGGATGAGTACAGCGCCGCGCCGTAGGTATCCTGCGCCGCCGCCGGCGCTTCCGGGACGGATTCCGTTTTCTGTCCGTTCCGGATCACAACGGTGCTGCTCAGGTCCATATCTCCGACCCGCGCCGCGCCGAAAACCAGAATCACAAGACAGGCCGCCAGGCTCGCATACCGCGCCCAGACGGGGAATTTCCTGATTTTCTGACCGTCCGCTTCTTCTTTTACCGCCGTCCGCCATCCGTCGGATGCCTTTTTCGGGATCTCATCCCGGGGCATCATTGCCTTTAAATCCTGCTTCAGCCGGCAGGCGGAACACCGGGCGGCATGCTCTGACATCGCCTTGCGATCGTCATCCGACAGCTGATCCTGATGCAGTTTGTTTTCAAATTCCTCACAGTTCACTTACGCCTTCCTCCTTTCATCCGGATTGGCCTTGCCGAACAGCTCCGCGTGAACCGTCAGCCTTTTCTGAAGGCTGTTCCTGGCCCGGCTGAGGCCGCTTTTCACGGTGCCGATGGGTACCTCCAGCGCGTCCGCGATCTCCTCATAGGACAGCCCCTGCACGTCCCGGAGGATGATCAGCGTTCTGGCGTCCGGTTTCAATTCTTCGATGGCCAGGCCGAGGATGCGCATCCGTTCCGCTTTCTCCAGCTTTTCATACGGACCGACGGCGGTATCCTGCACCTCGCCGCCTTCTTCTGTCATTTCATCGATCGAGACGACGTTTTTTCTTTTTCTGGTCATATCGATGCAGACGTTCACGGCAATCTTTCTCAGCCAGGAATACAGCTGCGCGTCCCCTCGGAAATCCCGGTAGGCGCGGAATGCCTTGAGCATGGTTTCCTGCAGCGCGTCTTCCGCGTCGTCCCGGTTGCGCAGCATGGACAGGCAGGTCAGATACAGCGGACGTTCATATGCCGCGGCCGCGTCAATGAACTGATTGGCCCGATTTCCCGTACGCAAGCGCTCACCTCCTTTACATCAATACAGACGTAAGAAAGATTCGTTTTGTTCCCGTTTTTTGTTGACGAAAAAGAAAAAATATTCTATCATGTACAAAGGATTATTTCCCAATGAAGGAGGACGTTATGGCCATTCTCTTGACAGGCGGGGCCGGTTATATCGGTTCTCATACCGCGCTGACCATCCTGAACAGCGGGATGGATGTGGTGGTACTGGACAATCTGTTAAACTCCAGCGAGGAAGCCCTGAAACGGGTGGAACAGCTGACCGGGAAAAAAGCGCCGCTGATCGTGGGGGACTGCACCCGGAAGGAAGACCTGGAAAAGGTTTTTTCCCAATACCCGATTGAGCAGGTGGTCCATTTCGCCGGGCTGAAGGCTGTCGGCGAATCGGTGGAAAAGCCCCTGCTGTATTACCGCAATAACCTGGACGCGACGCTGACGCTGCTGGAAGTCATGCGGGCGCACGGGTGCTTCGATATCGTTTTTTCTTCCTCTGCCACCGTGTACGGCACCATTCAGGAAATGCCGCTGCGGGAGACGCTGCCTGTTGGCTGCACCAACCCGTACGGCTGGACCAAATGCATGAGCGAACAGATCCTGAAGGATACCGCGGCCGCGGACGAGCGGTTCCATATTGTGCTGCTTCGGTATTTCAACCCCGTCGGCGCCCATGAAAGCGGCATGATCGGGGAGGATCCCTCCGGCATTCCCAACAACCTGATGCCGTTCATCTGCCAGGTGGCCAGGGGACGGCTGAAAGAACTGTCGGTGTTCGGCCATGATTATCCCACCAAAGACGGAACCGGCGTCCGGGATTACATCCATGTGATGGACCTGGCGGAAGGCCATCTGGCCGCGCTGCATTACGCGCGGGATCACGCCGGGGCGGAGGTCTTTAACCTGGGCACCGGCACAGGGTACAGCGTGATGGACCTGGTGAACACCTTTGAAGCGGTCAATCAGGTCAAAGTGCCGTATCACTTTGCCCCCCGCCGCCCGGGGGATATCGCCACCTGCTACGCGGACCCGGCGAAGGCAAAGGAAGTCCTCGGCTGGAGCGCCAAACGGACGCTGACGGACATGTGCCGGGACGCCTGGAACTGGCAGAAGCATAACCCGGACGGGTACCGGAGCTGAACGGCAGAACGGAAACGCATAATAAAGAAGCGGGCATCACAAAACGCGATACCCGCTTCTTTTTGTGTTTATTTGCTCTTGATGTACGGTTTGCCGTTGGCGGAAGGAACGTGGGATTTGCCCACAAACAGGATCAGGACGATGACGGTGACCACATAGGGGATCATGGAGAGCAGCTGCATGTTGATCACCGAAGAACC
>CAMJXZ010000052.1 GCA_946409855.1 uncultured Clostridia bacterium
AAAGGATCCAGTCCACCCTGGTCAACACCCTGCCCCTGTGGAAGAACCAGATGGTGCTGGCCCTGGGCCTGCAGCATTCCCAGCAGGCCATGCAGGCGCAGAAGGCCGTGACCGACATGACCAACGAGCTGCTCAAGAAAAACGCCGAGAAGCTCAAGCAGGGCACGCTGGCCACCGCGCAGGAAGCAGAGCGCGGCGTGATCGATATCGAGACCCTGACGCAGACCAACCAGTCCCTGATCGATACCATCGACGAAGTGATCCGCATTCAGGAAGAGGGCCGGCAGAAGCGCATGGAAGCAGAGAAGACCCTCGCCCATATGGAGAACGAGCTGAAGCAAAAGCTGCTCAGCATGTAAGCAAAAGGAGATCCGGGCAGCGCCTGAACAGCGCTGCCCTTTTTAAGGGGATTGCATGAAAACGGAGAAGATTATTTCCTGGGTGCTTCTGGTCGTGATGATCATCGGCGCGCTGCTTTTCGGCGCGTACCGGGGGTGGACGGGCGAGTACGCGGATGTCACCAAAGCGGCCGCCTCCCTCAGGGAAGCGTATACCGCCCGGATGGAAACCGCGTACAATGTGCTGACCGTCGCCAAACGGCACCTGCCGGCCGGTTCGGAAAAAATCGCCGCGGTCAGCGGGGACCACGCCGCCTTCTCGGGCAGGCAGGCTTCCCTGGCGGACCTGCACCGCGCCAGTGAAAAACTGACCGCGGACGCGGCGGAGCTGATCGCTGAGCTGCGCGGGCAGGAATCCCTGCGGGCGGATGAGCGGGACAGCATGTACGCTTCCCAGCTGCTGCCGCAGATGCTGGACAGCACGGAGAACCTGGTGCGGGCGGAAGAAAAGGTCTATTCGGAAATGACCGGCGACTATAACGCCCGTTTTGACAAATACCGGATCAGCAGTTTCCTGGCCGGTCTGTTCGGCGTAAGCCGGGCGGAAACCCTGGACTGAAGGAGGGAGGGCACACATGAAAAAGCATATTGTCTGCGTGATTCTGCTGAGCCTGCTTCTCTTCCGGGCGGTTTCCTGCCAGGCGATCACCTACCCGGAAAAGGGCGGCTGCCTGGTGGACAGCACGGGCCTGATCACCGGAGAAATCCGGCGGGACATCGATACCCTGAGCGAGCGGACGGAAGCCAGCTACGGCGGCCGCGCGTATGTATATGTCACCCATTTCCTGGGCGGCACCCCGGTGCACGAGTTCGCGCGGGAGCTGTTTGACCGCTGGCAGCTGACGGACCAGGATTACCTGCTGGTGATGGTCATGGGGGAAGAGACCAGCGCGCTGCTGCTGGGAAAGAAGCTTTCCTCCGCCCTTCCCGGCGAAACGGCCGACAATGTGATGAGCCGCTATTTCCGGCCGGATTTCCAGCGGCGGGAATACGGCCAGGCGGTCGCGTCCGTCCTGCCGGAAATGTCCAGGCAGGCGGCGCGGGCGTTCCGGAAGGAACTGGACGTGTCCGGCCTGTTCTCCGCGCAGGCGGTGCAGGCGCAGGACAGCGCGGACGGCTGGTCCGACTTTATTACCTCCGGCTATGTGAACTGGCTCGATTACGGGACGGGCAGCCAGCATACCCAGCATGAATACAAGCCGAGAAATGAGGGCTTCCATACCGGGACCATCGTCTTCCTGGCGGTGCTGGCCTGGGTCCTGTTCCGGCTTGTCCGCAATAAAAGAAGGCGCTGATGCGCCGGACGGCCGGGCGCGCGAAAGGGTTTTCTTATGACGGATACACTGACGGTTACCTACCTGTTTCACTCCGGGTTCCTGGTCGCGGTCTCGGATGTGCTGCTGGTTTTCGATTACTGGCGGGGCGAAAACAGCGCCCTGCCGGCGAAAGCCTGCATCAGCGACAAGGATTTCGCCCGGTTTAAAAAGGTGTATGTGTTTGTGACCCACAGCCATGTGGATCACTTTGACCCGATCATCTTTGACTGGGACCATGCCAGGTACCACATCGACTATATCATTTCGGACGACCTGCCCCAGGGGATCCCCGGCCACCGGATGAAGCCGGGGGACGAGCTGACGCTGGGGGATATGACGGTGCAGGCGTACGATTCCACCGACCTGGGCGTATCGTATTACGTGGAGCTTCAGGGCCGGTCCATTTTCCACGCGGGGGACCTGAACCTGTGGCACTGGCGGGAAGAAAGCACCGTGCGGGAGATCAAGCAGGCAGAAGAGGATTTCTATGACGCCGTGGAGCCGATCCGGGGCCTGAACATCGACCTGTGCATGTTCCCGCTGGACCCCAGGCAGGGCGGCCTGTTTGACGCGGGGATCAACCACTTCGTCATGTCCGTCAAGCCCCGCGTGGTGATTCCCATGCACTGGCAGCAGCGGGCGGAGGTGCCGCTCAATTACGCGCGCCGGGGCCGGACCCGCTATACCGAGATCCTCGCGCTGACCAAGCCCAGGGAACGGGCCGACATTACCTTCGGGGAAGATGAACTGCAGATCCACGTCCACACCCCGGTGGGCGGCCTCTTTGAGGATAAGAAGGAACCGGAAGCGGTGCCTCAGGAAACCGGGGACGATCCCTTCAGCGATACCGACCTGCCGGTGAATGTCCAATGAGTGATAACCGGAAACATCAGGCGTATCTGGAGGAAGCGCTCCGGGAAGCGGCCAAAGCCCCGGACGAAGTACCGGTGGGCGCCGTGATCGTGCAAAACGGCCGGATCATTGCCCGCGCCCACAATCAGCGGGAGGGGGCGGACGCTGATCCCTTCGGCCACGCCGAGATCATCGCCATGCGGCAGGCGGCCGGGAAGCTTGGCCGGCGCCGCCTTTCCGACTGTACCCTGTACGTGACCCTGGAGCCCTGCCCGATGTGCGCCGGCGCCATGCTTCTGGCCGAGCTGGGCGGCTGCTTCTTCTCGGCGTTTGATCCTGTCATGGGCTGCTGCGGCAGCGTCTACGACCTTTCGCAGGACCCGGCTTTCCCAAGGCACGTGCCGACGGCGGGCGGTCTGCTGGCCGCAGAGGCGGAAGCGCAGCTGCGCGCCTTTTTTGACGCCAAACGAAAAGCCCCGGCGGAGAATAAGACGCCGGAGCAGGAAAACGGAACGGACGGTTTTACTCGTTGATGCCTTTGACCAGGTTCTCAAAGAAGTCGCTGACACTGCCGGCGATGCCGCCGGAGAACAGGCTGCCGATGTTGAACTGGGAATCCTCGACGGCCTTTCCCTGCAGGAGGTTGAGGGCCAGCTTTTTGTTTTCGGCGGAAGCCTTGCGGTAGGCTTCGACCAGCTTCTTTTCGGTCGCGGTCACTTTCATGCTGGTGCCGGCGGTTTTCGCGGTGGAAGCCGCCGGCTTCTTTGCGGCTGTGGACGCGGCGGGCTTTTTGGCCGCGGAGGACGCCGGCTTTTTCGCCGGTCCCTTCGCGTCCAGCAGGGATTTCTGGGTGACGCCGGTGGCTTTGGCGATGGCTTTGAGCTGGGCGTCCGTCGGGACGTAGAGGTCGCGCTCCGCTTTGCTGATATCATTGGCTGTCAGGCCGTTCTTTGCCTTTTTCGCCAGCTGATCCTGCGTAAGCTGGGCGGCCGCGCGGGCTTCCTTCAGTTTGGTTGAAAGCGTGCTCATGAATACTGCCTCCTTACTGCTGTTCTTCCATGGACGGTTTCGGGACCTGCCCGGTCTTTTCTTTTGATCTGACAGCATTGTATCACTTTTTCCCCGTACAGGCAACAGGAGAAATGAAATTGACGGAAAGAACGGTTTCACAAAGCATCCAGAGGGACTTCCGCCGGCAGCTGTGGTCCCTGTTCTGCCGGGCGGTGGACACCTATCGCCTGATCGTCCCGGGGGACAGGATCGCCGTCTGTTATTCCGGCGGGAAGGATTCTTCCCTGCTGGCCTGCTGCCTGCGGGATTATCAGCGCTACAGCGGCGTTGACTTTGAATATCAGGTGCTGATGCTGGACCCGGGATATGCCCCGCATGTAAGGGAGACGGCGCTCTTGAATGCGGAAGCGCTGGCGCTTCATCCGCATATTGTGGAAACGCCGATCTTTGAGGCGGTGTCGTCGGTCAGCCGGTCCTTCTGCCATATCTGCGCGTCCATGCGCCGGGGATATCTGTATGAAAACGCGAAGAAGCTCGGCTGCGGCAAGATCGCCCTGGGCCACCACCTGGACGACGTGGCGGAAACGGCGCTGATGAGCATGCTTTTCGGCGGCCAGTACAAGGGCATGATGCCCAGGATCGAAAGCGACAGCCACCCGGGGATGGAACTGATCCGCCCGCTCTACCTGATCCGGGAAAGGGACATCGTTTCCTGGGCCGGTCATCTGGGCCTGACCCCGGTTACCTGCGCCTGCCGGATGACCGCGCGGGAGGATATGGGCGCCAGGGAAAAAACAAAAAAAATGATCAGAGCGCTGGAACAGGAGACCCCGAACGTGGTGGGCAATATCTTCGGCAGCCTGAGCAGCATCTCCCTGGATACGGTCCTGCGCTACCGGCAGGACCAGCACAGCCCCTGGGTGGACAGGTACGCGGACGTGTTGCATTTTCCCGGGGATTCGGATATAATGGAGCAGCGGGAAGGAGGGGAAAAAGGATGAAAAACCGGACGGGCTTTGTTCGGCATCTCCCGGCGTTCCTCTGCCTTTCCGGGGCGTATCTGGCTTCCTGGTGCCTGATGATCCTGCCCCTCTTACTGCCGATGCGGGCGCTTTCTTTCTGGCCTCGTCTTGCCGTGAGGCTCCTTTTGTGCCTGGCGGCGGCGGTGCTGGCGGGCGGCGCGGAACGGCTGCACCGGGCAAAAGTCCTGGCGCGGATGAGAGGCCTCCATATCTGGGACGGGCTGTCCCTGCCGGGCGTCCTCCGGCAGAGCGTCAGGCGCCTGCTGCGCGTTCTTCCTTTCCTTGCCCTGTTCCTGCTGCCCGCGGTCCTTTTGTATTACTGGCTGCTGGTGGATACCTATCAGGCGATGCGGAGCCTCAAGCAGATCGGGGACGCGCTGAAAAAGCTGTTCTCTGTTTCCGCCTCGCCGCCCGGGTACGACGTAGGCTGCGGGGCGCTGATTCTGGCCGCGCTGCTCTTTCTGATCCTGACGGCAGCGATGTGGCACCGGGACGTTCCGATGGATTATGAAATGGATACGCGTCTCTTCCGGAAAACGCACCGGCCGGCGTGGCGGAAAATGACGCTGGTCAACTTTCTGCTGAGCCTGCCGGCCTTTCTGATCGGGCTGGCAGTGACGGTGCTGAAGTTCCTGTCCCTGTGGAAGGGCGGCGGAAGGGGCCTGTTCGATACGGCGCTCAGAGCGCTGGAGACGGGTTCCGCCCTGCTTCAGGACCGGCAGCTGCTTGTTTTTCTTCTGCTGATCCTGCTGTTTGTCTTTCTGCCCTGCTGGTGCGTGCGGAAATGGAACATCACCAAAACCGTGACCGAAAGGACTGTGCCATGAGGCTGGACGCGCTTCTTTCCCGCCTGGGCTTCGGCAGCCGCACGGAGGTGCAGAAGCTGATTCGCCAGGGGGCGGTGCTGGTGTCCGGGGAAACGGTCCGCTCGCCGTCGTTTGCGTATTCCGGCGGCCCGGTGATGGTCCGGAACTGCCCGGCGGATACCCGCCTGGAGCGGCATATCATGCTGTACAAGCCCGCCGGGCTCCTGACCGCCGCGGAGGATCCGGCCCAGCCCACGGTGTTTTCCGTCCTGCCCGGGGCGCTGCGCTCCCTGGGCTGCATGCCGGTCGGACGGCTGGACAAGGATACGACCGGCCTGCTGCTCCTGACCACGGACGGCACGCTGGCGCACCGGCTGATCGCCCCCCAGCGGGAGGTCGAAAAGGTCTATGAAGCCGTGGTGGACACGGATCTGACCGAAGCGGACGTCCGGCTGTTCCGGGAAGGCATCCGCCTGAGCGACTTTACGGCCAGGCCCGCGGAGCTTGTGATCCTTTCGCCCAGACAGGCGAGGATCACCGTGACGGAAGGAAAATACCACCAGGTGAAAAGGATGTTCTCCGCCGCCGGCCATCAGACCCTCGCGCTGCACAGGCGCAGCTTCGGTCCTGTCCGGCTGGACGAAACCCTTTCGCCCGGGCAATTCAGAGAACTGCGGGAGGAGGAGCTTGCCGCGCTGTATCACGCGGCGGGCATGCGGTGATGGAACAGTATTTTGCCAGCGATCCCAGCTGTGAAAGCAGCCCGGTTTCCTATACCTACCGCTTCCGGGAAAGGGAGTTTGTTTTTGAGACGGATGCCGGCGTTTTTTCCAAAGGGGAAACCGATTTTGGGACGGACCTGCTGCTGAACAGCCTGCCGCCTCTTGCCGGCAGGACGCTGGACCTTGGATGCGGCTTCGGGGTGATCGGCATCTGCCTGGCGGCGACGGAGCCTGTCGAAGCCGTCCTGTCGGACGTGAACCGTCGGGCCCTGGCCCTGGCGGCCAAAAACACCGAAAAAAACCATGTGCGCGCCGAGATCCGGGAAAGCGACGGCTTTTCAAACCTTTCCGGGCTGTTTGACCAGATCGTCACCAACCCGCCGATCCGGACCGGGAAACAGCAGATCTACGCCCTGTTTGCCCAGAGCGCCGCGCATCTGAAAGAAGACGGCAGGCTGTATCTCGTCATCCGCAGGCAGCAGGGGGCGGAAAGCGCGAAGGCCTACCTGGGCACGCTTTTTGCCTCGGTGGAGACGCTGGCCCGGAAAAAGGGCTTTTATGTATTCTGCTGTTCCGGAAAAGCGGAACAGAATGATGATCAGGGAGGAACCGGGTGTGAAATATGACCGCGCATTTTTTGACCGGGGTATTGACCGAAACGGCACAGACTGCCTAAAATGGGATCTCCGGGAAGCCAGACCGGAGGGCGCCGTACCCCTCTGGGTGGCCGATATGGATTTTGCGTGCGCCGAGGAGATCGGGGAAGCGCTCCGCCGCCGGGCGGATCATCCCTGCTACGGCTATACCGTGACGACGGAGGAGGACGCGTCGGCTTTCTGCGACTTCGTCGCGCGCCGGCACGGGCTGCAGGTCACGCCCGCCGAAACGGCGCTGCTTCCCTGTGTGGTCACAGGGCTGAAAGCCGTCGTGAACACGTACACCCATCCGGGGGATCCGGTCGCGATCCTGACGCCTGTGTACGGGCCCTTTACCGCTTCGATCGAGCTGAACGGCAGAAAGGCCGTCCGGGTGCCGCTGGTCCGGGATCAGGAGGACCGTTTTCAGATCGACCTGGAGCGGCTCGAGCAGGCCTTCCGGGACGGCGCGCGGCTCTTCCTTCTGTGCAGCCCGCACAATCCGCTGTCCAGGGTCTGGCGCCGGGAGGAGCTGGAACAGCTGCTTTCTCTGTGCCGCCGCTACCATGTCGTGGTGGCTTCGGACGAGATCCACGCGGAATTTGTTTTTAAACCGAACAGCTTTGTCTCCGTCCTTTCGCTGACCGGGCCGGAGGACATGGCGGTTTCCCTGATGAGCGCCAGCAAGACCTTCAATATCGCCGGCCTTCAGCAGGCGGTCATGATTTCCCGCAATCCGGATGTGCTGCGCGCGCTGAAAAGATATCTGGAGGCGGTGGGCGCCATGTCCGGTAACCTTTTCGCCCTAAAGGGGACGCGGGCGGCGTACCGGTACGGGGACGCCTGGCTGGACGGACTGATGGATTATCTGGCCGGCAATCTCCGCCTTTTGCAGGAAGGCGTCCGGGAGCTGCTGCCCAGGGCCCGCCTGACCCCGGTGGAGGGCACCTACCTGGCCTGGCTCGACCTGAGCGCGTACGCCGGGGACTGCAGCACGCTGGCATCGCTGCTGCGTGAACAGGGCGTGGTGCTGACCGGCGGGACGTTTTTCGGCCCCGAGGGGGAAGGATGCATGCGGCTGAACTTCGGCTGCCCCGCCGCGCAGCTTCAGGAAGGGCTGCGCAGGATGGCCGCCGCCTTATCGCGCTGAATGAAAAGAACAAGATGACAGAAGGGAGCATATGAATCATGGTGACCAGGGAACAGATCGAACAGGTATGTCAGACGCTGGAACAGCCGATGCTGGAAACGTTGCAGACCCTGATCCGCATCCCCTCCGTGAAGGGGGAGGCGGAGGAGGGCGCGCCCTTCGGCCGCCCTGCCCGGCAGGCGCTGGATCAGGCGCTGGCCATTTGCGAAAAGCTGGGGTTTGCCTGCTATAACGCGGATGGGTACGCGGGCCACGCGGATATCGGGGAGGGCAGCGCGGAGGACGCGCTGGCCATCCTGGGCCACCTGGACGTGGTGCCCATCGGGGACGGGTGGACGCTCCCGCCCTTTGAGCCGGTCATCCGGGACGGCCGGATGTACGGCCGTGGCTCTTCGGACGACAAAGGCCCGGTGGTGGCGGCTATGTACGCGATGGCGGCCGTCCGTCAGCTGCAGGTGCCGCTCAAGCGGAAGGTGCGCCTGATCCTTGGTACGGACGAGGAAAGTGGCTGGGACGATATCGCTCATTACCGGGAAGTCTGCGCCATGCCCAGGCAGGGCTTTTCGCCGGACGCCGATTACCCGGTCATCAACATCGAAAAAGGGCTTCTGTGCATGGAGCTGAGCGGGAAGCTGTCGGATGACGGCCTGCAGGTGAAATCCTTCTCCGTGGGCGAGCGGCACAACGTGGTGCCGGGCATCGCCGAAGCGCTGGTGGCCGGGGACGGTGCGCTGGCCGACCGGATCAACCAGGCGTCCTTCCCCTTCCCGGTGAAGGCGGAATGCACCGGGGACGGGGTCATGATCCATACAGAAGGCATTCCGGGCCATGCCGCCATGCCGGAGCTGGGCCGCAACGCCATCGGCCAGATGCTCCTGGTGCTCCGGGAGTTCGGCGTTAAAGGGGCGCTTCGTTCCCTGGCGGACGCCATCGGCATGGAATACGACGGCAGCAGCCTGGGCATCCGCGCCTGTGACGAGGTATCCGGGCCGCTTACGCTGAACCTGGGGATCATCCGGGTGGAGGACGGGCTGGTCCGGGCGGTGGTGGACCTCCGCTGCCCGATCCTGCTGGATCAGATGGCGCTGGTCAGGCGGGCGCAGGGGAAGCTGACGGACATGAAGGTGACCGTCCTGACCTGCAAGGGTCCGCATGCCGTTTCCGAAAACAGCGACCTGGTGATAAAGCTCCTGGAGGCGTACGAACAGGTGACGGGCCTTCAGGGCAAAGCGCTGGCCATCGGCGGCGGCACATACGCCAAGTGCCTGGAGGAAGGCGTCGCGTTCGGCGCGCTGTTCCCGGGTGAAACGGAAATGGCCCACCAGGCGGATGAGTACATCTCCGTGGAGGATCTCAAAAAGAACCTGCGGATCTTCACCCTGGCCATTCTGAAGCTGGCCGCGCAGGAGGCGTACTGATATGGATCCGATCCTGATGTATCCCGCGTTCCGGTACGGCAGCCAGACCCCCTGGGGCGGCGCCATGCTCCGGGACATGTTCCATAAAAACATCCCGGATGACAGAACGGGGGAGGCGCTGGAGCTCAGCGCCATCCCGGGGCTGAACAGCGTGGACGAAACGGGCCGTCCCCTGGAAGAACTGATCCGGCAGTACGGCGCCGACCTGGTCGGCACGGAAACGGGCTCTCCCTTTCCGCTGCTGTTAAAGCTCCTGGACGCGCATGAACCGCTGAGCGTGCAGGTGCATCCGGACGACCGGTATGCCGCCGAAAAGGAGCACAAGCTCGGCAAAACGGAGGCCTGGGTGATCCTGGCGGCGAAGCCCGACGCCCAGATCATCTTCGGCGTTCAGCCCGGCACCACGATGGAAGAACTGAAAGAGGCCTCCCGGAACGGCCGGGCGGTGGAAAAGCTGCTCCATCATATCCCGATCCGCGCGGGAGAGGTGTATTATATCCCCGCCGGGACGGTGCACGCCATCTGCGGGACGATCGTCCTGTACGAGATCCAGCAGTCCAGCGACGTGACCTACCGCTTTTACGACTGGGACCGGACGGACAGTCAGGGCAACCGCCGGGAGCTGCATCTGGAAAAAGCGCTGGATGTGACCAACCTGAACTTTGAACCGAAAGCGTCCGAGCCCCGGTGGCAGAAGGTGACGGAGCACGGCACGCAGGAGCGGCTGCTGGAAGAAATGTATTTCAGCCTCGACCGTTACAGGAACTGTCACGCCATGCCGCTGGTGCCGGATCCAAGGCGGTTTTCCGTCCTGACCGCGATCGAATCCGGGATCATCCGCTGCGGGGAAAAGATGATCGTCATGCCCGCGGGTCAGACGGTCCTGATCCCCGCGGTCTGCGGGACGGTGGAGCTGAACGGCGGCCACTTCCTGAACGCTTTCCCGACCATCCGGAACGCATGAGAGGTACTGAAACCGTGACACCTGCGTGGCTGAAGGAACTCAAAGAAAAAGCGCCCGGGCTGCTGATCCGCGAAAACGTGATGATGAAAAACCACACCACGTTCCGGATCGGCGGGCCGGCTGAATACCTGATCGAGCCTGTTTCCGAACAGGAGCTTTCCCTGGTGAGACAAGCGGCAGCGCAAAACGGCCTGCCGTTCTTTCTGATGGGGAATGGCAGCAACCTGCTGGTGCTGGACGGAGGCATCCCGGGCATCACGGTCCGGCTTGGCAAAGGCTTTTCGGCCTTTGGGCAGACGGGGCCGGCGGGGTTTTGGGCGCAGGCCGGCGCGCTGCTCAGCGAGGCTGCGCGGAAGGCCCAGCAGGAAGGGCTGAGCGGCCTGGCGTTTGCCGCCGGTATCCCCGGTACGGTGGGCGGCGGGTTGTACATGAACGCCGGCGCGTACGGCGGGGAAATGGCGCAGGTGGTGACGGGCGCGGACGCCGTCAGCCCTTCCGGCCCGGCGCACCTGAACCGGGAGGAGCTGCGGCTGTCCTACCGGCACAGCGCCCTGATGGAAAAGCCGGAGCTGATGGTGACCAAAGTATACTTTGATCTCCAGCCGGGGGATCCGGAGGAAATCAAACGGCAGATGGAGGACCTGCAGGCCCGCAGAAGGGAAAAGCAGCCCCTCACGCTGCCCAGCGCCGGGTCGTTTTTCAAACGTCCCCAGGGGGACTATGCCGCCCGCCTGATCGAGGCGGCGGGCCTCAAGGGCTTCCGTGTCGGGGACGCGGCGGTCAGCGAAAAGCACGCCGGGTTTGTGGTGAACCTGGGGGAGGCGACCGCGCGGCAGGTGCTTGAACTGATGCGCCGCGTGCAGGAACGGGTGTATCAGGCGTCCGGTATCCTTCTGGAGCCGGAAGTGAAAATGGTCGGGGTGGACGGATGAGTTCCTTTTCCGAAAGCGTCAAAGAGGAACTGCTCAGGACCGTTCCGGAAAAGCCGTGCTGCATGCTCAGCGAGCTGAGCGCCATGACCCAGCACAGCGGTACGCTGATCCTGAAGGGCCGCGGCAGGCTGATGCTGCGGTATCACGCGGACTCTACCGCCCTGGCCAAAAGGATCATGATCCTTCTGAAGCGTCGGCTCAGGATCGTCCCGCAGATCGTCTTTCACGAAGAGACCCGCTTCGGCAGGCACCGCTGTATCCTGCTGAACGTGCAGGAAAACGATACCCGCCGCCTGCTCACCGCCCTGCAGATGCTGAAGGCCGATGAGGGCGGCGTCATGCTGCAGCGCATGCCGCGGAACACCATGTCCCGCAAGTGCTGCCAGCGTTCCTTTATCCGGGCCATGTTCCTGGGCTGCGGCTCGGTCCGGGACCCCAGCGCCGGCTATACGATGGAATTTTCCTTTTCGGACGCGGACAAGGCGCAGGCGTTTGAGCATATGCTGGATCATCAGAACATCGCCTACCGCGTCCGGCAGCGCAGAAAGGATACCGTGGTATATCTTCCCTCGGGGGAGACGGTGGCGGACATGCTGACCATGATGGGCGCGCCGCTCAGCCGGCTCTCCTTTGAGGACCAGCGGATCATCCGGGGCAGCAGCGCCAGGGCGGCTCGTGCCACCAACTGCGATACGGCCAACCTGTCCAGGCAGCTGAAAAGCGCGCAGGACCAGCTGGTGCGGCTCCGGCAGTACCTGAAGGACCACCCGCTCACCGAACTCCCGGATGATTTGCGGGAGACCGCCCGCGTCCGGCTGGAACACCCTTCTCTGACGATTGAAGAACTGGGGCTGTGCTTTTCCAGGCCCATGACCAAGTCTGGCGTGTATCACCGCCTGATGCGCCTGATGAAATACATTGATGAATAGAAAAAGCGGCTTTGACCGGCCGCTTTTTTGTATTCCGATGAAACTGCAAAAATGCTTTTTTTAAGATCTTCCATCTCAACCGCGTTCCCACATAGGAAACGCGGCATCCGGAAAACAGTACGCTGCGCTGTTTTCAGCGAGGACTTCCTTGAAGAACCCGGCGGCGAACAGCGAAGCAGGCCGGATAGAAGCCTTCCCCGAGGGAGAAGGCGGTACGCCGCAGGCGTGACTTTGACCGGCCGCTTTTTTGTATTCCGATGGGACTTCATCCCATCTCCATCGGAGAAGGACTTTGAAACTGCATGGCGCAGGAAAGCCTTCCCCTCTGGGGAAGGCGGTACGCCGCAGGCGTGACGGATGAGGTTAACCCCCCGGCCTTATGCCCCGATCATTCCGCGAAAACGACTCATTCCGGTGAGACACTAAAAACATCCACAAAAAATGAGGCCGATGCATTGCTGCATCAGCCTCATGGCTCGTTGAGATTATTCCGCGGTCCTGGTGACAGAACCGGCGCCAACGGTGTGGCCGCCTTCGCGGATAGCGAAGCGCAGACCCTTTTCGATGGCGATGGGGGTGATCAGTTCGACTTCCATTTCGACGTTGTCGCCGGGCATGACCATTTCAGTGCCTTCGGGCAGCTTGATGGTGCCGGTCACGTCGGTGGTCCGGAAGTAGAACTGCGGACGGTAGTTGTTGAAGAAAGGCGTATGACGGCCGCCCTCTTCCTTCTTCAGCACGTACACCTGGCCCCAGAAGTGGGTGTGGGGTTTGATCGTGCCCGGCTTCGCGATAACCTGGCCGCGCTCGATCTCGGTGCGCTGAATGCCGCGCAGCAGAAGACCCACGTTGTCGCCCGCCTGGGCGTCGTCCAGGAGCTTATGGAACATTTCAACACCGGTGACAACCGTGGAACGGCTCTTTTCAACCAGACCAACGATTTCAACCGTGTCATTCAGCTTGACGGTGCCGCGC
>CAMJXZ010000053.1 GCA_946409855.1 uncultured Clostridia bacterium
GTCCCCAGGCCCTGCGCCCCCTGGGCGGTGAATATCCCATGACCTGCGGCGGCTGGACCGGCGCCCGGCCCGGATTGTTTGCGCTGAACACCATGGGCCGCTGGGGCGGCTGGGCGGATGTGGAATGCGTAAAGATCACGAAAGCGTAAGAAAGGCAACTCAGGGATAACCGGTCTTGTACGGACTGACAACAACCGGGGGGAGGATCGTCCAGTGAAACGTCTTGCCGGGATCATGCTGCTGATACTCTGCCTGACAGGGGCGTTCGGCGCCCAGGGCGAAAATGCCGGCGGGGAATGGGAAGACCTGTATTACATGTCCGCGGAGACCGCCGTTGAATACGGCGATCTTCAGGCCGAATGGGCCGGGGAGCCGGACGTTTACGCGCCCGCGCCGGAAGGGGCCCGGATCCCGCTGCGGGCTCAGGACGCGGTGCTGCTGGGCGACATCGAGTATATTCCCGCGTTCGACGCCTACGACAGCCTGTATCCCGACCGGGCCCCGGTGCCAAAGGCGGTGCTCCGGTCGGGCGACGGCGAAAATACCGCTTCCTGGCGCATCAGCGTGGACCGGAGCGGGCTGTATGAATTGCAGGTGACTTACCTGGCCCTGGGCGGCAACGAAGCCAAGGTGCAGCGGAGAATAACCGTCGATGGGGAAACGCCCTTTGAAGAAGCCAACAACCTGTGCTTCTATCGCGTGTTTGAGGAAGAAGTGCCGGAGGGCGGCAAAATGCGCGTCAACGCCATCGGCGACGAGGTCTGGCCCCATATGCGCGAAAAAAAAGTATGGCAGACCGTTCGGGCCGTGGACCAGCAGGCGATCTATGTGGATCCGCTGCGATTCTACCTGTCCGCGGGAGAGCATGAGATCGCTCTGCATTATGTGGACCAGCCCGTCGTGCTGGGGGAGATCGCCTTTACCGCCCCCGGGACGTACCTTCCCTACAAAGATAAACTGACGGAATGGACGAATGCCGGATACAGGAGCGCGTCCCCCGATACGGTGATCAAGCTGCAGGCGGAAAACAGCGCCTGGCGCAGTGAAAACGTGATCCGCCGGGAATCCGACGCCGATCCCCTGACCGAGCCGAAATCCGGCGCCGAGCGGGTGCTGAACGTCGTGGGCGGCTATCGCTGGCGGCTGGGCAACGCGGCGGTAAGCTGGGAGATCGACGTGCCGGAATCCGCCCTGTACGCCATTCATTTTAAGGTGCTGCAGAATACCGACCCCGGCATGCCCTCCTACCGGCAGATCATGATCGACGGCGAGATCCCCTTTGAGGAAATGAAGCTGTATTCCTTCCCCTACGACAGCCATTGGTACGGCGATACCCTGCGGGACGAAAACGGCGAGCCTTATCGGTTTTATCTGGAAAAAGGCAGGCATACCCTGACCGCTACCGTGAAGCTGGGGCCCATCGGCGAGATCATGCGCCGCACGGAAAAGGATACCACCTATCTTGGCCGGGTACAGCGGGAGATCGTGAAGATCACCGGAACGGATCCGGATTACAATTATGAATACGACCTGTACCGCACCATGCCGGAATTGAGCGGACAGCTCAGCTACCTGGCGGAAAGGCTTACCGAAAGCGCGGACCTGCTTGCCTCCATTTCCGGCGAGACCACCGCCATGGAGAATAATTACCGCCAGATCATTGATCAACTGCGTTTCTTCTCCGAGGACGTGGACCGCATCCCCAAGGCGCTCAGCGACCTGGACAATGCCCAAAGCAACCTGGGTACCTATATCGCCTCCATGGAAAAATGCCCCGCCGCCATGGATTATCTGGTGCTGACCGCGCCGGAGAAGGCTTTTGATATCGCAACATCCAATTTCTGGCAGCGCATGGCCGTTACGGGGGAAAATTTCATCGCCTCCTTCTCCAAGGATTATGACAGCGTGGGCCTGATCGTGGACGATATGCCAAAGGGCGCCGAGACCACCGTATTGAATGTGTGGATCGCCCGCGGCACCGAATGGGGCGAGATCCTGAAGGAACTGGCGGATGAAGATTTTACGCCCAGGACCGGCATCGTGATCAATCTGCATGTACTGCCCACCGGACAATTGTCCACCGGATCCGTAAACACCATCATGCTCTCCGTGGCCAGCGGTACCGCGCCGGACGTGGCGCTCTCCGTGGAATATAACCTGCCCAACGAATTCGCTTTCCGGGAGGCAGTGGCGGACCTGAGCAAATTCCCGGACTTTGCGGAAGTGGCCTCCGGTTTTTATGAAAGCAGCCTGATCCCCTTCCGGTACAACGGCGGTGTGTATGCCCTGCCGGAAACCATGGACTTTACCTGTATGATCTACCGCCGGGATGTGCTTTCCGAATTGGGCCTGGAGCTTCCGGAAACCTGGAGCGACCTGTACCAGAAGGTGCTTCCCCGGTTATATGAAAACAACATGAGCTTTTCCCTGCCGGTGGATACCTCCGTTTCAAGCAATTCCCCCGGCGCGCTGCGCGGCTTTACCATGCTGCTTCTGCAGATGGGCGGCGATTATTATCGGGAAAACGGGAGCGCCTCGGGCCTGGATACGCCGGAAGCCTATAAAGCCTTCAAAACCTGGACGGATATGTACGCCAATTACGAAATAGACGCGGAAAGCAATTTCTTCACCCGGATCCGGACCGGCACCATGCCCATCGGCATCGGGAACTTTACCACCTATATGCAGCTGATGACCTCCGCGCCGGAATTGTACGGCCGCTGGAGCATCGCGCCCGTGCCCGGCACCCTGCAGGCGGACGGCACCGTGAAGCATACCGTGGGCACCACGGCGGCAACGGCGGATATTATTCTGAGCCAAAGCGACAAACAGGCCGCCGCCTGGGAATTCCTGAAATGGTGGAGCAGCGAGGAAGTGCAGACCCGCTACGGCCGGGAGCTGGAAGCCATCCTGGGCATGGGCGCCAGATGGAACACCGCCAATGTGAACGCCTTCTATTCCCTGCCCTGGGACGCCCGGCATGAGCGGGTGATCAAAGCCCAGATGGACGCGGCGGAAGAACAATTGATCGTGCCCGGCGGGTATTTCACCGGCCGCCATATCATCAACGCCTGGAACCGGGTGGTCATCAACAATGAAAACGCCAGGGACGCCCTGGAGAAGGCCGTCAAGGATATCAACAAGGAGCTTCACAATAAGCGGGTGGAGTTCGGATTGGAGCAATAAACAGCCGGGATGTCTCCCCACTGACCGTAAAGGAGTTGAGCGCCGTGCAGGCAGCGGTAAAAAAGAGCGGCTTTAAGAACTGGATCCGCAAAAACGGAACGGGCTACGCGTTCCTTCTGCCTTTCCTGATCCTGTTCGCGGTGTTTGTGATCGTACCGGTAGCCGTGGCCATGTATTACAGCCTGACGAACTACAACATGATCCAGCCCGCCCGGTTCGTGGGCATCAGCAATTATTCCCAGCTGATCCTGGACGACGACGTATTCCTGATCTCCCTCAAAAACACCATGGTATTCGCCGTCATCACCGGCCCGATCGGCTACTTCGCCTCCTTCCTGATGGCCTGGCTGATCACGCTGGTCAAGCGGGGCCGCGGCTTCTTTTCCCTCATGTTCTATGCCCCCAGCCTGACCAGCGGCGTGGCCATGGCCAATATCTGGCTGATCCTTTTTTCCGGGGACCGGTACGGCTACATCAACAACCTGCTTCTGCGCATGGGCCTAATCCTGGAGCCCATCCTGTGGACCAAGGACGCCACCTATGTGCTTCCGGTCGTCATGATCATTTCCGTCTGGATGAGCATGGGCACCGGCTTCCTGGTGTTCCTGGCGGGTCTCCAGAACGTGGACCCCGCCATGTACGAGGCTGCCCGGGTAGACGGCATCAAAAACAAATTCCAGGAACTCAGGTTCATTACCCTGCCCATGATGAAGCCCCAGATGCTGTTCGGCGCCATCAACGCGATCGTGGGCGCCTTCGGCGTGTTTGACGTGGCCACCGCCGTGGCCGGCATGCCCAGCCCCAATTACGCCGCCCACACCATCGTGGCGCATCTGTATGACTATGCCTTCACCCGCTACAACATGGGCTACGCCAGCGCGGTAGCCATGGCGCTGTTCGTGATCACCTTCACCCTGGGCCGCATCTGCATGCGTGTATTCAGGGACAACACCTGACGGAAGGAGGCGAAAAAACATGACCGCAAAAGCTGTGTACAAGCCCCGCCGGTTCAAGTTCCGCTTAAAAAGGCTCACATTTTCCCGCTTCATGCTCTACCTGCTTCTGACTTTGCTGGTGGTGATTGCGGGCCTTCCGCTGTTTGCCATGGTGTGCCGCAGCCTGATGCCGCTGGATGAACTCTATATCTATCCGCCCCGGCTGATCGTGCATAAGCCCACCCTGCGGAATTTCAGCGATCTGCTCACCTCCCTCTCCTCTTCCACCGTGCCCTTCACCCGGTATATTTTCAATTCGCTGTTCACCACGGTGGCAACGGTCCTGGCAAGCGTGGTCGTGTGCTGCATGGGCGCTTACGGCCTGGCCAAGCATAAACCTGCGGGCAGCGGCGTGATCTTCGCCATCGTGGTGGCGGCGCTGAGCTTTTCCGTCCACGTGACCCAGATCCCCAATTACATGGTCGTCAACAAGCTGGGCCTGGTGAACAGCTACTGGGCCCTGATCATCCCGAAGATCGCCGTGGCCTACAATTTCTTCCTGGTCAAGCAGTTCTGCGAGCAATTGCCCGATTCCATCCTTGAAGCCGCCCGGATCGACGGAGCAAAGGAATTCCACGTATTCTGGACCATTGCCATGCCGCTGCTCAGGCCCGCCTGGACGACTCTGGCGGTATTCTCTTTCGTAAACAACTGGAACGATTATTTTTCTCCCCTGATCTTCATTTCCAGCAACGCGCTCAAGACCCTGCCCCTGGCCCTCCAGACCCTGTCCGGCGGCGCGGGCGTGGTGGCCCGCGCGGGCACGGTGGGCGCGGCGACATTCCTTACCACCGTTCCTTCCATCCTGGTGTTTGCCGTCATGCGCGGCAAGGTCATGGAGACCATGTCCTTCTCGGGCATCAAGTCGTAAGGGGGAAGAGGAATGAAAAGAGCTTTGTATCTTTCCCTCGCGCTGTTGATGCTGTGGCTTCCCACCGCTCAGGCCGTGGTGGGCATGGACGCCTTCGTGGAGGATACCGATACCGCCGATCGGGGCGGCAATTTCATTCCCATCCCCGCCGCCTACGAGGTATATACCACCATTAAAAACCTGGGCGAGGCCGGGTTCATGAACCACCCGGAGGATATTTTCGTGGCCCCGGACGATACGCTGTACGTCGCCGACGGGGAAAACAACCGGGTGCTGCAGATGACCCGGGACGGGCAGGTGATCCGCGAGATCACGGAAGGCGGCGGGGCCAAATTAAAAAAGCCCCGGGGCGTGTACGTACATCCCGACGGCAGCATCTGGATCGCCGATACCGGAAATCTGCGTATCGTGACCCTGAACGGCGACCTTACCGACCGCAAGGTTTACATTAAGCCCGAATCCAGCCTGCTGGGCGCGAATTTCACCTTTGATGTGCAGAAGATCTTCGTCGCCAATACGGGTTACATTTACGCCCTCAAAGGCGCGAACCTGATCGCTTTGGACGAAGCGAACAATTTCCGGGGATACCTGGGCGCGGATAAAGTGGGCTTTTCCCTTTCCCGCTTCCTGATCCGCCTGTTCGGGAGCAAAAGCCAGATCGAGCGCACCGTAAAGCAGGAGCCCGCCAGCTATTCCAATTTCTTCATCGGCACGGACAACATGATCTACGGCATTCTTTCCAACAAGAATACCGCCCAGATCCGCAAGCTCAATTCCGTAGGCACCAACACCTATCCCGAGGAGACCTACGGCTTCACCCTGCCCAACCGCGCTGTCGGGGCCGCTTCCAAGGTGCTGGAACCCACTTTTGCGGACATTACCGTGGAAGACAACGGCATCATCACCGTGGTGGACCGGGGCACGGGCCTGATCTACCAGTACGACCAGGACGGGAACCTTCTGTGCTGCTTCGGCGGACTGGGCGACGCGGGCGGGCTTTTCCAGATCCCCATCAGCATCGACGCGGACAGCGAAGGCTATCTGTACGTGCTGGATTACCAAAGCAACGAGATCACCGTATTCAAGCCCACGCATTTTATCGGGCTCGTGCACCGGGCGGTCACGCTGCACGGCGAAGGCCGCTACGACGAGGCCCTGGTCTATTGGAAACAGGCCCTGGAGATCGACAGCAACTATGCCCTGGCCCATCGGGGCGTGGCAAAGATCATGGGCAAACAGGAGGAATGGGGCAGCGCCCTGCGCTCCTACCAATTGGCCAACGACAGGGACGGTTATTCCGAGGCTTTCGCCGAATACCGGCATGAATACTTCCGGCAGCATTTCCTTTTGGTGGTGGTGCTGGCGGCGGCCGTCGTCTTCTGCTTTGTGAAGCTTTTGTTCCTGGCAAAAAAGAAAGCGGACCAATGGGCTGACGATGTGCAGATGGGGAGGGGATTGAAATGACGGCTCTGAAAATGTGCGTCATGATGCTGTTTCACCCCATTGTGGTGAGCGAGCACATCAAGCGGCAGCGCGGCGTGCCGGAATTCAGGCGGCTGTCCCTCATACTGGTGCTGGCCATCCTGGCCCTGGCGCTGGCGGTGAACATCTTTTCCATTTACTTTACCCATTATCCCCTGGCGACGGTGTCGGTACGGAAGGCCAACCTGCTGCTGGAATGCGGAAAGCTTTTCGTGCCGGTGCTTACATGGGTGCTTGCCTCCTATGCCATGACCACCATCCTGGACGGCGGGACGAGGATGGGTGAGGCGATGCTGTACAACGCCCTGACGCTGGTGCCCTATGTGGTGTTCACGGTGCCCGCCGTGCTCCTTTCCCGCATAATGGACGGGGGCCAGGCCGGGGTATACGGCGTTGTCACGGGGGGCCTGCTGATCTGGGTGGCGGTGCTCATGATCATCGGCATCAAGGAGATGAACGAATACAACGCCGCCAAAACGCTCCTGGTCGTACTTCTGACGGTGTTTACCATGGCCGTGATCTGGGCCACGGCGGTGCTTTTGTTCACCATCGCCTCCCAGTTCGTCACCATGATAAGGGAAGTGTACTACGAGATCATTTACCGCATGTAAGGAAGGAGGGCGCCGCGTGAAAAAATATGTCCTTATCCTGCTGTGCCTGACGGCGCTGCTGCTCTCCGGGATCGCCGCAGCCGAAGCGGGGACGGAAACGGAAGCGGAAAAAACGCTGATCGCGCAGAACGACCGGCTCAGTCTGTTTCTCTCTCCCGACCTGTGCTCCATCGATATTAAGGACGCGCTGACGGGCAGGACCTGGTCCTCCACCATGAACGATGAAACGGCGGAAGGCCTCAGGATCATTCCCGCCCAGCAGAAAAGGATCACATCGCTTTTGGCCGTCAACTGCACCAATCTGCAAAGCGGCCTGGGCGTTGTGAACAATCTGGCGCTCATGGCGGAAAAAGACCTGAAAGCGTCCTATGAGCCGATCGAAAACGGCCTGCGCCTGAACTATTACCTGGGCACCTACCAGGTGGGACTGAGCATCGATATCACCCTGGACGGCGCGAGCCTGCTGGTCCGCGTGCCCTATGAGACCATTGTGGAGGACGGCGATTTTTCCCTGGTCAGCGTGGATGTGATGCCCTTCCTTTTCTCCGCCACAGACCGCTCCGAAGGCTTTTTCCTCTATCCCGACGGCTGCGGCGCCGTCATGGAATTCAGGGATTATGCCCATTACCGGGAGCCCGCCAGGCTGTATTCTGTCTACGGGGATTACCAGAAGCAGCCGATATTGCTGGATATGTTTTCCCAGGAAAGCCCCGACGTGCTTTTTCCCGTGTTCGGGATGAACCGGGGCGGCCGCGGGATGCTGGCAATCATCGAAAAGGGCGAGGAAACGGCCCGGGTGTCAGTGAACAGCTCCAACAACATCATCGGCATCAACTATCTGTTCGCCAATTTCCAGTACCGCCGTTCCTTTGAGGATAAGCGCGTCGCCACCCGCGATATCAAGGTATTCGACAAGGACGATATCAAGGTGGATTACCAGATGCGTATCCTGTTCCTGGAGGAGGAGGATCCGGACTACAACGTGATGGCCCTCACCTGGCGGGATTACCTGCTTGCCGGGGGACTGGCAAAAAAACATGAAAGCGCGCCTTCCGTGGCGGTGGATCTGTTCATGACCGCTCCGGAGGAAGGGCTGCTCTTTGATATTCCCCGCACGGTCACCACCCTTTCCCAGGCGAAGGACATCCTGCTTGCCCTGGACGGCCTTGGCGTTAAAAACATCCGCGCCTCCGTCAAGGGCTGGACAAAGGACGGCTATGGAAAAACGCCGGACCGTTTTCCTCTCAGCGGTCCCATCGGCGGGGACGAGGATCTGAGGCGCCTCATTGAGACCGCCCATTCCCTGGGCGCGACTGTGACCATGACCGCCAATTTCCTGGAGGCCGCCTCGGACCAGGGCGGTTATTCCCACCGCAACGACGTGGTATATACCGGCAATCACATCATACTGACCGATACGGATGAAACGGTGTTCATGCTCAGTCCCGATGTGGCGGAAACCAAGCTGAGGGATTTCCTGAAAAAGGCTTCCGCGTTTCAACTGGACGGGGTGCGCTTTGAACGCATGGGCAAGTATATCGCTTACAATTACATCTCCCGCCGGTACCTGACGGCGGAGGATACCCTGGGCATTTACAGGGCCATGGCGGCCGAGGCCCGTTCCGCTTTCGGTACGGTGGAGGCGGAGGGCGGCAACGCGGGACTGCTTGGCATGGCGGAATTCTTTACCGACGTTCCCTACGACGATTTCGGCTATCAGATCACCACCGCATCCGTACCTTTTTACCAGATCGCCCTGCATGGCCTGGTGGAATACGCGGGCCGGCCCGGCAACCTGAGCAGCGATCTGGAGAGGGAAGTGCTGCGCTGGGTGGAAATGGGCTACACCCCCTTCTTTGAGCTCACCTACGATAACACGGAAGAGCTGATGTACACCAATTATCAAAGCCTGTTCTCCGCGAAGTATACCGCCTGGCAGGACAGGGTGGCCTGGGCGGCAAAGCAGTTTACTTCCGGTCCGCTTGCCGAATTGCACGATCAACTGATCATGGAGCATCGCCGCCTGAGCGACACGCTGGTCCGGGTGATTTATGAAAACGGCTCGGCGGTATATGTGAATTACGCTTCCGAACCCGCGTGGGCTGACGGTGTGGAGATCGGGGCGATGAGCTGGGCGGTGTCGCCCGGCCGGCCGTAAAACGGCCTTGGGACGGAACAGAAACCATGTCACGCGGCAAGGAGGGAAGGTTCATGAGCGTTCAGGGAAAAGCGTCGGTCCGAAAGCCCCGGAAAAAAATGGGCATCGACCGGAAACGGTCGCTGGAAGCGTACATTTTTCTGATCCCGTGGCTGATAGGCATCTGCGTATTCTTCGCGTATCCCATCTTTACGTCGATACGCCTGTCCTTTTCCAAGATCACGTCCTTCAAGGGCCTGATCACCGAATGGGTGGGGCTGACCAACTACGAATACATCTTTTTCTATGACATCAATTTTGTGCCCACGTTTTTGCAGGTGGTGCTGGATACGCTATTGAACACGCCGCTGTGCATCGTGTTTTCCCTGGTGATCGCGATCCTGATCAACCGCAAAATGGTGGGCCGCGGGTTCTTCCGTACAGCGTTCTTCATTCCCGTGCTCTTGGGCAGCGGCTACATCATGAAGCAGCTGCTGGGCATGGGCGCCGACGGCACCACCATCACCACCGGCATCATGGTGCCCCGGCTGATCGCCGACCTGCTGGGCGTGAGCATCACGGAAGTGGTGCAGGGCTTCCTGGACAGGATCACGGTGGTGCTGTGGAAGAGCGGCGTGCAGATCGTTCTGTTCCTGGCGGGACTGCAGGGCATTTCCGGATCCCTGTATGAGGCCGCCAGGGTGGACGGGGCCACGGAATGGGAAATGTTCTGGAAGATCACCCTGCCCATGATCACGCCCATTATCCTGATGAACATCGTGTATACCATCGTAGCCTTCTTCACCGACGGCACGAATCCCATGGTGGACTATATTTACAAAATGAATTTCACCAACCAGATGTACGAAAGCGCGGCAGCCATGAGCTGGATCTATTTCATCTTCGCTCTGGTGCTGTGCGGCGCGGCCATCCTGCTCATGCGCCGCCACGTATACGATTCCGGCAGCAAAAATTAACGGGGGGAGGAAAGAAAGCATGACCACAGTCTCCGCCAAGGGCGGCGGCAGGAAAAGCAAGGCGGCCCGCTATGCCAAAAGCTTTTTCCTGCGCCTGGGCTTCTATTTCCTGCTTTGCGCCCTGAGCTTCATTTTCCTTTATCCCTTTATCACCATGATCGTCAAATCCCTGATGACGGACGACGACCTGTATAACATCACGGTAAAATGGCTGCCTTCCCGGCCCACCTGGAGCAACTATGATATCGCGTTCCGCCGGATGCGCTTCAAAGCCTATGTGGGGAACAATGTGATCGTGTGCGGTGTGGCCACGCTGGGACATATCCTGTCCTGCTCCCTCACCGGCTATGCCTTTGCCCGGTACAGGTTCCGGCTGAAAAACATCCTGTTCGCGCTGGTGATCCTGATGATGATCGTGCCGGTGCAGGTGATCATCTTCCCCCTGTACAAGCAGTATTCGGATTGGGGATGGCTGAACACCAAGAACATTCTCAGCTTTCTTCCCCTGGTGGTGCCCACCTTCTTCGGCATGGGCCTGAACGGAGGCTTTTTCATCTTCCTGTTCCGGCAGTTTTTCATGGGCCTGCCCTATGAAATGGAGGAGGCGGCCCGGGTGGACGGCTGCGGCCCCATCCGCACCTATGCCCGCATCATGCTGCCCATGGCCCAGGCTCCGCTGCTGGTCTGCAGCGTGCTTTCCCTGGTATGGCACTGGAACGATTATTTTGAGCCCGGCGTGTATATCACCGCTCCCGCGTACCGCATGCTGCCGAGCGTGCTGCCCAACCTGTACGCGCTGCTCAACCAGGAAAACCATACCATGATCCAGGTGAACGAACTGGAAGGCATCGTGTTTAACGAGGCCATGCTCATGGCCGCCACCTTCCTGTGCATCCTGCCCATCCTGATTGCCTACCTCATCCTGCAGCGCCGGTTCATGGAGGGCGTGGAACGCTCCGGACTGACAGGCATCTAATGCAGTTAGGAGTTGAGTGTTGGGAGTGAGGGATTTATGGTGTGAAGGGAACGGTCAGTGAAAAAAGCAAAGACTTCGCCGTAAGGATCGTACGGCTGTACCGATTTCTGCGCGCGGAGAAAAAAGAATTTGTAAACCCCCGAACCAAACCACTATAAACACTTAACCCATAACTCATAACTATCAACTCCTAACTCCTCACTCTTCATAATTGTTCCTAAGCGGTGGACTGCCGCTGGAAATATTTTAAAAGGAGGTTTTCTCTATGAAGAAAATCGTGGCGCTCCTGTTGGCTCTGGTAATGCTGCTGGGAATAAGCAGCATGGCTCTGGCCGCCGATAAGGTGACCTACTACGTGCGCGGCGGCACGGCCGAGTACGAACCCTACATCTATCCCGGCCTGGTCGGCCTGCTGAAGATCCAGGAAATGGCGGACGTGGAGATCGACTGGACGGTGGTATGCGGCAACGGCGATGAGATCCACGCCCAGTACCTGTCCATGCTGTCCAGCGGCAAGTATCCGGACATCATCCAGTGGCAGCATAACAACGATTATGTGGGCGGCGTGAGCCAGCTGTACAACGACGGCATCATCATCGAGCTGAATGATGTGATCGACAAGTACATGCCCAACTACAAGGCCCTGCTGGAAGCCAATCCGGACGTGGCCAAGACCCTGAAGGACGACGAAGGCCGTTATCTGTACTTCACCGTCATCAATCCCCTGAAGACCCCCGAGGAAAAGGTTGCCGCCACCTGGTGGGGCCTGCAGGGCCGCAAGGACTGGATGGAGAACGTGGGCATCGAGGAACTGCCTACCACCATTGACGGCTGGTATGAAATGCTGGTTGCCTTCCGGGATCTGGATCCCAACGGCAACGGCGAACAGGATGAGATCCCCTTCGACGCCGGCCAGAACGGCCTGGTGTACTTCATGCCCGCTTATGACATCGTAAACGGCGCTTACATCAATCCCGACACCGGCAAGGTGGGCTTCGGCGAATACACCCAGAACTACAAGGAATACCTGGAGACCATGAACAAGTGGTATTCTGAAGGCCTGATCAAGGATATCTGGCTGGAGGACGGCTCCATCGCCACCGCCACCGAAAAGGATTCCGACATTTACGCCGACCTGGCCGGTTCCTGGATGGGCCTGAGCAACTATTGGGAGCAGCGCCTGCCCCAGGTCCTGGAAAAGAACCCCAATGCGGACTTTGTTTCCTTCCCCTGGGTTGAAGACGCGCAGGGCCGCGTGTATGCCTGCGATTACAACATCGGCTACGGCGACCGCTACACCGCCTGCATCTCCGTGGACTGCCAGAACGTTGAAGCCGCCGCCCGCCTGATCGACGCCATGTACACCGAGGAAGGCACCAACTGCACCACCTGGGGCATCCTGGACGGCGATCCCATCCTGACCTCCCGCGAAGATACCGCCTGGACCCAGGGCAACGGCACCTACACCGTGGATGAAAACGGCGTAAAGCACGAAACCGAATGGGCCAATAAGATGACCGAAAACTTCTATGACGGCGCGTTCGCCAACAAGTATCGCTATGCCATGAGCCATGTGAGCTTCCCCCGCTGGGGCGCCGGTGATTATCTGGCCGCTACCCGTGAGCAGCGCTACGTGGATTCCTGCAAGCTGTGGGCTTCCGCCGACAACGGTCTGGAATATCCCGCCGCGATCGTGCTGAGCGTGGATGCCCAGAAGGCCGCCGCTCCTCAGCTGGACGACATCAACAGCTACATTGCCGAAATGACCAAGAAGTTCATCAGCGGTGAGGAACCCCTGACCAACTTCGACAACTATCTGGACCAGCTCCAGAAGATGGGCATGGAAGACCTGATCGCCGCCTATCAGGCCGC
>CAMJXZ010000054.1 GCA_946409855.1 uncultured Clostridia bacterium
GTGGGCCTGGTCATGTCGCTGGTTATGGGGATTCTGAGCTCCCTCTTCGCGGACGCCGTGGGCACGCCCGAAGCCCGGCTCAGTTTCCTGGCCATCGCCCCCAGCCTGCTGCTGGTCTGCATCATGAGCGCCTTCCGCGGGGAGATGCAGGGCCGCCGCCGCATGACCCCCACCGCCGTCTCCCAGCTGATCGAACAGGTGGGCAAGGTCTTTATCGCCCTGCCCATGGCCAACTACATGTACGGACAGGCCTCCAATATCGTCGATGCCAGCGCGGCCGGCGCCGCCGGCGCCCTGCTGGGCACCTCGATCGCGGAGGGCGTGGCGCTCCTGTTCATGACCGCCACCCATTTTCTGACCGGGAAAGAGCTGGACACCATCGTCCAGGACGAAAGCCGCGCCCCCGTTTCCTACCGGAAGCTGGCCTGGCAGATCATCGTGGTCGCCATCCCCATCAGCATCGGCGCCTGCATCGTCCCCCTGGCCAACACGGTGGACAGCTATATGCTCAAAAACCTGATGAGCGCCTGGATGACGGACGAGGAAGCCCTGGTCCGCTACGGGATCTATTCCGGCCTCGTCCTGCCCCTGATCAACGTGCCCACCGCCATCGCCATGGCCATGAGCATCAACCTGGTGCCCTCGGTCTCCGCCGGCATGGCCCTCAAGGACATGGACCACGTCCGCCGGGAGAGTGCCACGGGCCTGCGCCTGGCCAGCGTCATCGGCTTCCCCTGCTCGGTGGGTATGAGCCTGCTGGCGGAGCCCATCCTGTCCGTGCTGTACCTGGGCAGCGGGCGCTACACCCCCGAGCATATCCGTCTGGGCGGGCAGCTTCTGACCTATTCCGCCCTGACCATCGTGCTGTTCACCCAGGTGCAGGCTACCAGCGGCATCCTGCAGGGCATCCGCAAGCACCGCATCCCCATGTACACCCTGGTGGCCGGGGTGGCCTGCAAGATCACCCTCAACTATATCCTGGTCAATATCCCCTCGGTCAACATTCACGGCGCGCCTTTCGCTTCCCTGCTTTGCTATACGGTGAGCATGGTGCCCAACCTGTACTACGTCGCCAAATACACAAAGCTCAGGCTGAGCCTGAAGGACCTGGTCCTCCGGCCGGCCCTCAGCACCGCCGTTATGGCCGGCTGCGTGCTGGGCATCCGCGCCGCCATGGGGACCGAACGCCTCAACCATTCCATGGCGCTTCTTTTCCTGACCATCGGCGCCGCCATCGTCGTCTACGTCATCGCCGCCCTGCTGACCGGCGCCGTCCGCAAGTCGGACCTGCCCCGGAAGCTGCGGCGCTTCGCCCGGTAAAGGAGGAACCTTTATGGCTGAAATTCTTGTCAGCGGCAAACAATTCCATCTGCGCAACCCGCGCGTCAGCTACGTGTTCGAGCTGGTGGGCGACGGCATCCCCGCCCACGTCTACCTGGGCCGGCGGCTGGAGAGCCTGCGGAGCCCCGTCTCCCAGCTGTTCTGCGGCGGCCAGGACGAAGATTATTTCCACAACACCCTGGCGCTGGAAAAGCTGCCCCAGGAATACCCGACCTTCGGGCACGGGGACCTGCGGCAGGGCGCGCTGGACATCGAGGACGCCGCGGGCGGCAATGTGCTGGACCTGAAATATCTGGACCACGAGGTCGTGAAGGGCAAGCCCGCCCTGCCCGGCCTGCCCGCGTCCTTTGACCTGACCGGGGAAAGCAAAACCCTGTCCCTGCGGCTGCGGGACGAAAAGCTCGGGCTGACCGTGACCCTTCTGTACACGGTCTTTGAGGACTGCGACATCATCGCCCGCTCGGTTTCCGTCCGGAACGACGGCGCCGCCCCGGTCCGCCTGAACCGGGTGATGAGCGCCAGCGTCGATTTTGAGGACAGCGATTATTCCCTGATCACCCTGTCCGGCGCCTGGGCCCGGGAGCGGATGATCGACTGCCGGAAGCTGGTCTGCGGCCTGCAGGGGGCGGACAGCGCCCGGGGCGCCAGCAGCGCCCAGCGCAGCCCCTTCATGGCCCTGACCCGCAAGGGGACCGACGAGGACGACGGCGAAGCCATCGGTTTCGCGCTGGTCTACAGCGGCAACTTCCGCGCCTCCTGCGAGGTCTGCATGTTCGGGATGACCCGGGCGCAGATCGGCCTGAACGATTATCAGTTCTCCTGGCTGCTAAACCCCGGGGAAACCTTCCAGGCCCCCGAGGCGGTCATCGCCTATTCCCGGGAAGGGCTTTCCGGCATGAGCCGGGCCTTCCACAGGCTGGTCAGCAGCCACATCGTCCGGGGCGCCTACGCCCGCGAAAGAAGGCCGCTGCTGCTCAACAACTGGGAAGCCACCACCTTCCGTTTTGACGAGGAGAAGCTCCTCAAAATCGCCCGGAAGGGCAAGGAAGCGGGGCTTGAAATGTTCGTGCTGGACGACGGCTGGTTCGGCCACCGGGACGACGACCATTCCTCCCTGGGCGACTGGACGGAGTACCGCAGGAAGCTGCCCGGCGGTCTGTCCGGCCTGTCCGCCAAGATCCACGCCATGGGCCTCAAGTTCGGCCTGTGGTTCGAGCCGGAAATGGTCTCCCCGGACAGCGCGCTGTACCGCGCCCATCCGGACTGGTGCCTGCACCAGAAGGACCGCGTCCGCACCGAGGCCCGCTGGCAGCTGACGCTGGACCTGTCCCGGCAGGACGTCTGCGATTACATCGAAAACGCCGTCGCCTCCATCCTTTCCCGGGCGGAGATCGACTACGTCAAATGGGACATGAACCGGGACATGAGCCCGGTGGGCTCCGCCCTGCTGCCCAAGGAGCGCCAGCGGGAAACCGCCCACCGCTACATGCTGGGGCTGTACCGGGTGCTGGAAAACCTCACGTCCCGCTTCCCCAGGGTGCTGTTTGAAAGCTGCGCCAGCGGCGGCAACCGCTTTGACCTGGGCATGATGTACTATATGCCCCAGGCCTGGTGTTCCGACAATACCGACGCCGGCTCCCGCTGCAAGATCCAGTACGGCACGTCCCTGGTCTTCCCGCAGAGCACCATGGGCGCCCACGTCAGCCACGCCCCGAACTACCAGACCGGCCGCTGGTCCCCCCTCAAAACCCGGGCGGACGTAGCCATGTGCGGCACCTACGGGTACGAGATGGACCTGAACACCATGACGGAAGAGGAGTTCGCCCAGACGGTCAGGGACGTATCCTACGTCAAGTCCCTCCGGGACACCCTTTTGTACGGGGACCTGTACCGCCTGTCCTCCCCCTTTGAAAGCGACCTGACCGCCTGGATGACGGTGGGCAAGGGCGAAGCCGTGGTCACCGCCGTCCGCATGAGCGCGCGGCCCAACAGCCGCTGGCAGCGCCTGCGCCTCAAGGGCCTGAATGAAAAGGCGGATTACCTGGTGGAGGAGCTCTCCCTGACCCTGAGCGGCGCGGAACTGATGCGCTACGGCCTGCCGCTCGACTTCCCCGCGGGGGACTACCAGTCCCTCCGCTTTACGCTGAAAAAGCAGTAAGGAGCAGACCATGAGACTGGATAAATACCTCAAGGTGTCCCGCATCATCAAGCGGCGCACCGTGGCCAAGGAAGCCTGCGACGGCGGCCGGGTCAGCATCAACGGCCGGCCGGCCAAGGCCGGCAGCGAGGTGAAGGTGGGCGACCAGCTGTCCATCCGCTTCGGCAACCGCGTAGGCCTGTACGAGATCACCGACGTGTCCGAGGTCGTCCGCAAGGAAAACGCCGCCGGCATGTACCGGGTCCTGGAAGAGGACGACGCCCTGCGGGCGGAGCGGGAATAAAACATCCCCGTGTCATCAGCCGGGCCCTCTGTCCCGGCTCCAAATCACTTCATTTTCAACCGGCCGGCGCGCTTCCCGCGTCCGGCCGGTTTCTCAAAAAAAAGCAACAGCTTTCTCATCAAATCGCAACAAATGAGAAGGCTTATTCTTTTTTGAACATTGACAGTGCAGGTCATGCGTGCTAATATACAATCGGTAATTGTCAAAAAAACCTGCACCCTGTTCTTGAAAATGTGCTGTGAATCATGAGGTTTGCTTCCTGCTTCTGCGCCGGGTTTGTTTCCTTTTCATTCCACAGGTTCTGCGGTTCACGCGTCGGAACGAAAGGAGGGAATTCAAGTACTATCGCGTGCTGCCGTTCAGTTCCGGAATGATCTGAATAAGTGATTACAGAATATCAATAGGAGGAAAGATTCATGAAGAAAGTATTTGCTCTGATCCTGGCGGCGGCCATGCTGCTCTCCATGACCCACGTGTTCGCCGAGGAAAAGACCGTGCTGACCCTGTGGTGCATCGCGACCGAAAGCGACGCCAACCGTCCTGCCTATGAAGCTGCCATCGCCGCTTACGAAGCCGCTCATCCCGATGTAAAGATCGAATGGGAAGCCTTCGAAAACCAGTCCTACAAGACCAAGATCAAGGCCGCCATGTCTGACCCGAGCACCCTGCCCGACATTTTCTTCACCTGGGCCGGCGCTTTCTGCGGCGACTTTGTGGAAATGGGCAATGTGTACTGCCTGAATGAAGCTTACAAGCCCTGGGCGGCGGAGCTGCCCGAAGTGATGCTGCAGAATGCCTCCTACGGCGAGAACGGCGATCACTACGCGGTGCCGCTGACCATGAACATCGTGACCCTGTTCGCCAACATGGATCTGCTGGCCAAGGCCGGCTGGGATCATGTGCCCACCACCTATGACGACCTGATCGCCTGCTGCGACGCCCTGGTTGCCGCCGGCATCACCCCCTTCGGCTGCGCCGGCAGCGAGACCTGGTGCGTGACCGAATACCTCGAGCCCATCATTGAAAAGACCATCGGCTACGAAGCGCTGAACGCCATCTTCGCCGGCAAGGCCACCTGGAACGATCCCGCCATCGCCAAGGCCGTGGACACCTTCCAGGAAATGATCGTGAAGGGCTACTTCGATCCCGACGGCCTGACGCTGGGCAACGACCAGGTGAAGGCCAACTTCATCGCCGGCAAGACCGCTTTCTATCAGAACGGTTCCTGGAACTGCGGCGAAGTCAACGACGCGGAAGGCAACTTCCAGGTCGCTCTGTTCCCCGTGATGGACGCTGAAAAGGCCACCTACGGCCAGGTCATCGGCGGTCCCTCCGACTCTCTGGCTGTCTCCGCCACCTCCAAGAATCCTGAACTGGCTGCCGCCGCCGCCTTCGAACTGGGCAAGGAAATCTGCCACTATGGTTACCTGGCCGGCTCCGGTCTGCCCGCCTGGACCCCCTACTATGACACTTCTGACGTGAAGCCCCTGGTGGCTGCCGTGGCCAAGATCGTGGCCGAGTCCGAAGGCATGGTGCTCTTCGGTGACACCGCCATGAGCGCTGACCCCGCCAACATCTACCTGAACTACGTGTCTCAGGTGTACGGCACCGAAATCGACGGCGCCGGCTTCGTGGAAGGCCTGACCAATACCCTCCAGTAAGCTGCAAACCTGAATCCATCAAACCGGAGACGGCCCGGCAGGGATATTCCGAGAGGGCCGTCTCCCTCTTTTGTTGAAAAGGATCACGAAAAATGAAGAAGACGATTGCTTACAAGCTGAATATACTCGCTTTTCTGCTGCCGGCGCTGATCCTGTTCGTGGGCATCCTGATCGCTCCCATCGTCATGTCAGTGATCTACAGTTTCCATGATTTCAAATCCGTCTCCGCCAGCGCTGATATGACTTATGTCGGTTTCGGCAACTATATCGAACTTTTCAGCAGGATGCTGGTCAACGATAAAGGCGCCCTTTTCACGAATGTCAACTATATGGGGGACGCGCTGGTCAACGCGCTGATCCTGGGCGCGCTATCCGTGTTCATCCAGCTGCCGCTGGCGCTGCTCATCGCGCTGAAGCTCAGCAAGGGCATCCGGGGCGAGAGGGCCTACCTGTCCATCTTCTTCATGCCCGTGCTGATTTCCACCGTCATCATCGGCCAGCTGTGGATGAACATCTATGAACCGGACGGTCTTCTGAACTCCGCCCTGGGCGCGCTGGGGGTCAAAGACCAGCTGTTTTCCTGGATCTCGTCTCACATTCACTCCACAAAAATGCCTTTCCGGGGCGCATGGACCGGGTACAAGGAAACCGCTTTGATCGCTGCCTTTATCCCGATCCTGTGGCAGTATGTGGGATATCATATGCTGCTGATGTACGCAGGCATCAAGGGCGTACCGGCGGATCTGCTGGAAGCGGCGCAGCTGGACGGCTGCACGGAAGGCCAGGTCAACCGGCACATCGTCATCCCTTACATCAAACCGATCCTGAAGGTCTGTGTGATTTTCGCGGTGACCGGCTCGCTTAAATCCTTCGACCTGATTTACACCCTGATGAAGGATACCCGGCGCGCGGAACTGCCCAGCACCCTGATGTATAAGCTGACCTTCCTCAACAACCGTTACGGCCTGGGCAGCGCCATCGCGGTCGTGCTGATCATTCTGTGCTTCGCGTTCGCGCTGCTGATCAGCCTGGCATTCAGGGATAAGGGGGAAAAAGTGGCATGAAGAATCAAAGCAAATTAAAAGCGTCCACTGTTTTCGTCCACCTGATGCTGCTCGTGCTGGTCGTGGTCAACCTGTTCCCGCTGTACTGGATGATCACCTTCTCCCTGAAGGATAACGACGAGATTTTCGGCGGATACCTGAAGGACAATGCCGGAGCGATTATTTACAGCGAAAGCGGCGAGAAGATCCCGGTCGCCCGGAACATGATCGGGCTCCCGCGCACCTGGCGCTGGAGCAACTATACGCGGGCGATGAACACCGGCAACATGGGCCGGTATTTCCTCAACAGCCTGATCGTATCGGTATTCGCCATCCTGCTCACGCTGCTGGCGGCCTTCATGGCCACCTACGCGCTGACGCGTCTTGCATGGAAAGGCCGCAAGCTGATGAACAAGTTCTTCATGCTGGGCCTGACCATCCCCATTCACGCGGCGCTGGTGCCGGTATTCCTGATTCTGAGCAGGATGAAGCTGCTGGATACTTACATCGCGCTGATTATCCCGTACGCGGCTTTTTCACTGTCCATGGGCATCCTGATCAGTATCGGCTTCATGGGCGATATCCCGTACGATCTGGATGAGGCCGCTTTCCTGGACGGCTGCGGCGTATGGGGCATCTTCTTCCGGGTAATCTTCCCGCTGATGATGCCCGCCACGGCGACGGTCGGGATTTATACCTTCCTGCAGTGCTGGAACGAGCTGCTGTTTGCGACGGTATTCGTCAGCAAAGGCAGATTCATGACGCTGCCTGTCGGCGTCAAACAGCTGGTGGGCCAGCATACCACCGACTGGGGCCCGGTCGGCGCGGCGCTGGCCATCGCCACGATCCCGACGATGATCGTTTACGCGCTCCTGAGCCGCAGGATTCAGGAAGGCTTCATCGCCGGCGCGGTCAAGGGCTGATGCATCCATCCCCGGCGCCGGACGGCTGCCGGAACCCCCGGGCGTATTCCCGCTGATTTTGTCAATCGATATTCCGGAGGCCTTTGCGGCGGACGCCTGCCGCGGAGGCCTCCTTTTTGATTTGTGCACGGAAAGTGAGGGGATCGCCTCCCGGAAATAAACCAGAATGAACCGGGACCGGATACCGCCCCTTCAGGAAAACACACCCCCGTTTCCGGCTGACCGGCGCGGATATCCGTCCCTCCCCCCGTGCAAAAGCATGCCGTTTCCTGCATAAAAATCTTCATTATGCATCCTGTTATACATTCAGCGCCATCCTCCCGGAACACGCCCCGCCCGCAGTCTTTGTGTTTTTGCAAAAAATTTTCGCCGTTCGCGGTTTGGGGGTTGACAAGCGGGCAGAATTGTATTATTATGCATATCGTCAGAATAATCATGCATGGAGGATTGGATTATGAAAAAGATTCTGTCACTGCTCACCGCGCTCTGCCTGCTGATGGGTCTGGGGACCGCCTTTGCGGAAGGCGAAAGCGCCCTGCCGCTGGCCGGCCAGCACCTGAAGATCGCCCTGTCCCCGGACTTTATGTATTTTGAAACCGTTTCCGAAACCGACGAGACCGGCTACGAGGGCCTGGACATCGACGTCATCAAGCTGCTGAGCCAGAAGCTCGGCTTCACCTTCGAGATCGTCCCCATGGGCTTCTCTTCCCTGATCGGCGCGCTGCAGACCAACGATGTCGACTTCGTCATTTCCGGCATGAGCTACACCGATGAACGCGCCCAGGTGGTCGATTTCTCCATCACCTACTGCATCACCGACGTCGGCTGCGTGGTCCCGGTGGATTCCGAGATCGCTTCCTTCGCGGATCTGCAGAATAAGACGGTCGCCTGCTCGCAGGGCACCACCTACGAACTGCTGATCGAAGGCATCCCCGGCGCCACCCTGAAAACCTTCCAGGGCCAGGCGGCAGTGGGCAACGCGGTGGCTGAAGGGCTGGACGGCGTGGTCGCCGGCCTGACCTCCATCAACGGCTCCAAGAAGCTGAGCAACACCGTGCTGAACGCCGACGGGTCGGCCAAGCTCAAGTACTTCGTGCTGGAAGGCGAGGGCACGGCGGATCAGTACAACATCGCCTTCCCCAAGGGGAGCGCGCTGGTGGAACTGGTGAACGGCGTGCTCAAGGAGCTGCAGGAAGACGGCACCCTGGACGCCCTGATCAAGCAGTGGCTCTACTGATTAGGGGTTGTTTCACAACCCCTCGATCAAACGGAAACATTGTTTCCGTTTGATCGATAAAGGGAACGCCTTTTCCTAAAAATCCTGCGGGATTTTTCGGGCGGAAAAGGCGCAAGGAAAGAATTTTTGTTCCGCAGGTCAAGCCTGCTCCGCAAAAATTCAGCATAGCCCCAGGCCTGCCGGCCCGTTATTCGCTGAAATTGAGCCACCGGCTCAATTTCCGGGCGCGAATAACCCCGCGGCGCGCATGTCGCCACTGCGGATTTTCATTCGAAGGGCTCCGCCCTCCGAGCCTCCCGAAAATTTCAATGATTCGTTTATTTCTACTGTAACTCTTGTTTCTTACCCTTGACTTGGGGCTGCCGCAGTACTTATTCTGCAACAGCCCCCTTTCGCTTTGCTTTTTCCAGACGAAAGGACCCGGAATATGCAGTTAGATTTTTCCATCATCCTGAAATGGCTGCCCCAGTTCGGCTCCGCCCTGCTGGTCACGCTGGAAACGACGGTGTGCTCGCTCCTGCTGGGCCTGCTGTTTTCCATTCCTCTGTCCCTTTGCAAGATTTCCAACATCCGCCCCCTGCAGTGGATCGCCTCCTTCTACACCTCCATCTTCCGCGGCGTGCCGCTGCTGGTGCAGGTCTTCATGATGTACTTCGGCATCCCGCTGGTGCTGCCGGTCAAATTCACGGCGTTCCAGGCGGGCACGCTGGTGTTCGCCATGAACTCGGCGGCCTACATTTCCGAAAGCATGCGCGGTGGCATCAAGGCCATCGACCGGGGGCAGTACGAGGCGGCCCTGGCCCTGGGCGTCCATTACGCCGGGATGATGAAGGACATCATCCTGCCCCAGGCCATCAAGAGCGTCCTGCCCAGCCTGGTGAACGAGTTCATCAGTCTGCTCAAAAACACCACGCTGATCGCCTCCATCGGCCTGGTGGACATCCTGCGGGTCGGTCAGCTGATCCAGAGCCGAACCTACCGGGCCTTTGAGCCCTTCTTCGCCATCTCCGTATTCTACTACATCCTGGTGATGGGGCTTTCCTTCCTGGGCAAGCTGCTGGAAAGGCGGGTGAACAAAAGTGATCGACGTTAAGGGGCTGTATAAGGATTTCGGGTCCCTGCATGTGCTGCGGGGCGTGGACCTGCACGTGGACGAAGGGGAAATCATCTCCATCATCGGGCCCTCCGGCAGCGGGAAATCAACGCTCCTGCGCTCCATCAACCTGCTGGAAAAGCCCACCTTCGGCGAGATCTGGGTGGAAGAAAAGCTGATCACCCCGCCGGACCCGTACCTGCATACCGAGATCATCCGCGCCTCCTACACCTACAAGGCCATGATGGCCGCCCGCGGGGAAGACATCAAGGTCATCCGTGAAATCAAGGAAAAGGACCTGCTGAAGGAAAACAGCCGGTTCCTCAGAAAAGAAGGCCCGGAATACTACGCGCTGCTCAAAAAAATCATCGCCGAGCATTACGAAAACGCCTACTCCGTCCGCCGCCGGGTGGGCATGGTCTTCCAGCACTTCAACCTCTTCCCCCATAAGACGGTGCTGGAAAACATGATCTACGCCCCCATGAAGGTCAACCGGCTGGAACGGCCGAAGGCGGTTGAAAAGGCCCGCGCCCTGCTGGACAGCGTCGGCATGCTGGCCAAGCAGGACGTGTACCCCGATACCCTGTCCGGCGGGCAGAAGCAGCGCGTCGCCATCGCCCGGGCGCTGGCCATGGACCCGGACATCGTCCTGTTCGACGAGCCCACCTCCGCGCTGGACCCGGAAATGGTCAAGGAGGTGCTGGACGTGATCAAGCGCCTGGCCGAAACGGGGATGACCATGCTGCTGGTGACCCACGAGATGGGCTTCGCCCGGGAAGTGTCGGACCGCATCTGTTTCCTGGACGAAGGCGTGCTGATCGAGGACGCCCCGCCCGACATCTTCTTCTCCACCCCCAAATCGGAACGGGCGCGGACATTTCTGGACAAGGTGCTGTAAATACGGCCGCGTTCCCGGCCGCCGCCCCGCAGCTTCCGCGATATGCTCCCCCGGAACAGGCGCCGGACCCCCCGGCGCACGCCGGGCGGAGCATTTCCTTTTGACCTTTGCCCGCTCCATCCTCCCGTCTCCCCCATCGGAAATATACGCTGCTTTTCACGGGGCGGGCAAAGAAGGAAAAAGCCAAGATGTGAGAGAAATATGATGGGGACAGAGCGGCGCGAAGCCCGTGTCCGTCCGGCGATTTATTCGCCGGATCGGCGCAGCCGACCGGAGGCGGCAGGGCTTCGCGGCGGTCTGGCCTTGCCGAGGGGAGTGTAGAGGGGTGAACACCCTCTACTTATAATCCGCAGCAGCGGCATGTACGCTGCGAGGACCAAACGGCGGAGCCGTTTGTACCTTGCGGATTTGCCGCCCGGGAGCCCTGAAAGGGCGACAGGCAAATCCGTTCGGGGGTTTTCGCAAGGGGGTCGCAAGACCCCCTTGCGGTCCCTGTTCACCCCGTGAACAGGGACAAATTTACACGCCGTCCGCCCTCCGGGGCCCACAAATCCTTGTATTTTCCGCCAGATTATGATATGATTCACTTTGTTTAAGTATTATTCCGGAGGGGAACAGATGCTGCTTGGAATCATCGGAGCCATGGAGAAGGAAACCGGCGACCTGCGCCGGAGGATGACCGGATGCACGGACATCCATGTCGCCGGCATCCGCTATACAAAGGGCCTGCTGGACGGCAAAGAGGTCGTCCTGTCCCGCTGCGGGATCGGCAAGGTGCACGCGGCCATGTGCGCCTTCGGGATGATCGAACGGTTCCACCCGGACGCGGTGCTGAACATCGGCGTCGCGGGGGGCCTGCTGCCGTCCCTTCGCATCGGGGACATCGTGGTGGCGGACAACGCCGTCCAGCACGACGCCGACACCTCCGCCCTGGGCGACCCGGTGGGCCTGGTATCCGGCCTGCCGGACGTGTACCTGCCCGCGGATCCCGCCCTCCGCGCCCTGATCTGCCGGGCCGCCGAAACCGCCGGCCTGCCCATGGTCCGTGCCAACATCACCACCGGCGACCAGTTCATCGAAGACACGGAACGGAAAAAGAAGCTCGCTTCCGTCTTCGGCGCCAGCGCCTGCGACATGGAGGGCGGTGCCGTGGCGCAGGTGTGCCTGGAGTACGGGGTCCCCTACGCGGCCTTCCGCGCCATTTCGGACACGCTGACCGGCAACGGCAAGGAGTATTCCGAAAACGTGCTCACGGCCTGCCAGGCCAGCGCGGCCCTGCTCCGGGCGCTGCTGCCGCTGATTGGCTGATCCGTTTTGTTCCCGCGCAGCGGTTGAGCCCCTGATTACGGACCGAACCGCTGCCGTCCCGTCAACCATCGGAGGATACGACATGTCATTCACCAAATGGGATTACCGGTTCATGGAAATGGCGCACCTCATCGCCGGCTGGACCAGCTGCTACGCCCCCGGCCGGGCCATCGGCGCGGTGATCGTCAAGGACAAGCGCATCATGACCACCGGCTACAACGGCGCCCCCCAGGGCATGAAGACCTGCCGGGAAAAGGGCGTGTGCCTGCGCCGCCAGCTGGGCATCCCGTCCGGCACCCGGGCGGAGGTCTGCTACGCCATCCACGCCGAGCAGAACGCCATCATCCAGGCCGCCAAGCTGGGCATCAGCATCGACGGGGCCACCCTGTACTGCACGCACCAGCCCTGCTCCGTCTGCGCCAAGATGATCGTGAACGCCGGAATCCGCCGGGTGGTGTACGAACAGGGCTATCCGGACAGCTTTTCCCTGGAGATCTTCGGCGAGACCGGGGTGGAGCTGGTGAAAATGGACCCGGAAAAGAAGGACGAATGACCCGGACCGGAGCCGGATCAACCCCAAGGAGGTTCCTGATGAAACGCCTTTTCTGCGCCTTCCTGGCGCTTTGCCTGCTGCTCCCCTGCCTGACCGCCGCCGCCATCGATACGCCCCGGCCCATCCCGGTCCTGTCCCGGGAGGAGATTCCGGGTACGCCCCACGGCATCCACAACTACCTGCTTTTGTGCGTGGACTCCTGGAGCGGCAACGCCAATAACCTGGGCAATACCGACGGCATGATCCTGGTGACCGCGGACGAGGACATGAAGAAGATTTCCCTGACCAGCTTTATCCGGGACCTCCTGGTCAAAAACCCGGAAAAAGCCGGCTTCAACCGGATGAGCCGCTACGTCATCAACAACGGCGCCAACAAGGAGGCCGTGGAAAAGCTGAAGGGCATTTACGAGACCCATTTCGGCATCCTGATCGACCACTACATCGTCGTGGACTGGACGATGATCCAGAACATCATCGACGCCTGCGGCGGCGTGG
>CAMJXZ010000055.1 GCA_946409855.1 uncultured Clostridia bacterium
ACCAGCGCCCCCTGGGGGGACGCGGTCACCCAGGTGATTGTGAAGGACGGCGTGACGAGCATCGGCAGTTACGCGTTTTATAATTGTGTCGATATCACCGTGGTGAAGCTGCCGGGGACGGTGAAGAGTGTTGGAGAATATAGCTTTTTGGGCTGTACAAAGCTGGCTAATATCTCGCTGCCGGACAGTATTACCAGCATTGGCAATTCCGCATTCCGGGGATGCAGCAGTCTGTTAAACATTATCATTCCGGATGGGGTCACTGTTATCAATTGTGGGGTTTTTGCCAATTGTACAAAACTGTCCAGTGTTTATATACCGAATACGGTGACTAAGATTGATGGCGATTATTCATATGGCGCGTTTCAAAACTGTTCCGGTTTGACAGAAATCACATTGCCTAATGAACTGATAAAAATTGGGCTTTATGCTTTTTCAGGATGTAGAGGCCTTAAGACAATAACGATTCCAGACAAGGTGAGTGCAGTGGAATATAGAGCTTTCTATGATTGCACAGGAATGGAGTCGATTTATTTCCCGGACAATGTAAACAGTATCGATAGTTATGCATTTTTAAATTGCCCTGGGAAAAGATATGCAACTTTTGAGAGTGCCACTGCGTTGACTTTAAGTGCAGCAGGTTATTCTTTCTGGGATAGTAATTATAATCTGGCGTTCATATATATATATACCAATAATCGGGTTTCAGGAATACAATTATCGGGAGTACCGAAGAATATCGAGAACCTGTCAATTCCTGATTTTATTACTTCGATCGGACCTGATGCGTTTGCAAACTGTTCTGTTTTGAAAAGTGTTATTATTCCGGAAGGCGTTACCACCATTAAAGGAGGCGCGTTTTATGGATGCAGCAGTTTATCCAGTATTGAAATACCTGAAAATGTGACGAGAATAGAAGACTATTATTATAGTAATGCCTATCATGGAGCATTCGGGGGATGCTCAAGTCTGAAAACAATTTCATTGCCAGATGGTTTGACATACATAGGGTCTTATGCTTTTTCTTGGTGTAATAGTCTGGAAAATATCATGATTCCAAATACTGTGACGAGTATTGGTAGTTATGCTTTTTTGGGGTGCAGCAATTTAAAGAGCATCATTATCCCTGAGCATGTAGAAATAATAAATAGTAATGTTTTTTATAATTGCAATAGTTTAGAGAACATTACGCTTCCGAATGGGATAAATAAGATATATGATTCTCCTTTCTATGGCTGTTCCAATTTAAAAAGCATAGTATTACCAAGTGAAATAACATATGTACATAATTATGCTTTCTCTGGCTGTGCAGCAAAACGATATACATCTTTTAATAGTACTACAGCTTTTTCTCTTTGCTCTGCAGTTTATTCTTTCTGGGACGAAGAATATGATCTGTCTTTTAAATACTTAAATTCTGGAAATGAAATATCTGGTATTTCTTTTGCAAGAGCACCGGAAGATGCGGTATCTGTGACCATTCCGGAATTCGTTACGAAAATCGGAGAAAGTGCTTTCAGAAATTGTACCAGTTTGGAATACGTATTGATTCCTAATAGCGTTACCAGCATTGGCAATTATGCATTTTGTAATTGCAGCAAGTTGGAAAGCATTTACCTTCCGGATAATATTACCAACATTGATAGTGATATTTGGTACTCTTCTGTTTTTGAAGACTGTTCTGCAAAACGTTACGCAGATATAAATTCTATTACAGCGCAATCACTCGGACTTGCCGGTTATTCTTTCTGGGATCCTGAATTCAATCTGTCTTTCCGGTATTTATTCTCAGAGGATGAGGTCTCTGGTATTTCCCTGGTGGATGTTCCGGAAGGAGAAGAACACGTTACCGTTCCAGAATTTGTGACCAGTATCGGGAATTCCGCTTTCTATAATTGCAGTAATTTGGTGGATGTCATGATTCCAGACGGAGTCACCGCAATCGAAAGATATGCTTTCTACGGCTGTTCAAATCTGGAAAGCATAGAACTGCCGGATGACATTGTAAGTGTTCATAATGAAGCGTTTTACAGCTGCTCCGCAAAACGCTATTCGTCCTATAGCAGCACCACAGCCAGATCACTCAGCACCGCCGGTTATTCTTTCTGGGATCCGGAATTCAATATGTCCTTCCAGTACCTGTACAGCGGAAGCGACTGCACCGGCATTTCCCTGGTGGCCGTGCCCAAGGAGATCAGCGTCATCACCATTCCGGATTTTGTGACGGTAATCGGTCAGGAGGCGCTGAGAGGCTGTTACAATCTGACAAGTGTGACCATTCCCGTGAATGTCGTCAGCATCGGCGCTTCGGCTTTCAGCGAGTGCACCAAGCTGTCCGACCTGACGGTCCCGGAAAATGTGTCGTCCATCGGCGGTTCCGCGTTCTACGGCTGCACCAGCCTGACCAACATTACCCTGCCGGATGATTTGACCTCAATTGGTGAGAACGCTTTCAAAAGCTGCTCGAACCTGACCAGTATCTTTATTCCCAGCGGGGTAACGGTGATCCGGTATGGCACTTTCCAGAACTGCCAGGAACTGATGTATGTCTCGCTGCCGGACAGCGTCACCCGGATTGAGGATTCGAATTCTTCCTACGGCGCCTTCTCGAACTGCAAAAAGCTGGAAACCGTGATTCTGCCCGACCATCTGGAATACATCGGCAGTTACGCGTTTTACGGCAGCGGTCTCAAATCTGTCAGCATCCCCGCTTCTGTGACCCACATCGGGGATTATGCTTTCTATGGCACAAAACTGACTGGCATCGCGCTGCCCGAGGGGCTGACCGATGTTTCGGAAACCGCTTTCCCTGAAGGGATCAGCCGTATCCAGGCCTGCGGGCCGGATCTGTCCTGGTCGGTTACGAACCGTGTGCTGACAGTAAACGGCACCGGGCCCATGACGGACTATCAGGGCATCGCGCCGTGGGGGACGTCCATTCAGTCGGCAATCATTGAGGAGGGCGTTACCAGCATCGGCAGCTTTGCGTTCTACAACTGTTCCAATCTCTCTTCCGTCTCTCTGCCGGATACGCTGACCGGCATCGGCCGTTATGCTTTCTATAACTGCAGGAGCCTGACGGGCATCGATATTCCGGACGGCGTGACAGAACTGGGCAATTACGCGTTTTATAATTGCGTCAAGCTGGCCGGGATGGATGTCCCCGCTTCCGTGCGGACGATCGGCAACAGCGTATTCCTGGGCTGCAAAGGGTTAGCGGCGGTGACCCTCCATGAAGGATTGGAATCCATCGGTTCTTCCGCCTTCGGCAGCTGCACATCGCTGACAAGCATTGTTCTTCCGGACAGCATGACCGGCATCGGCGAGTTCCTGTTTTCCGGCAGCAGCGCGCTGGAGAAAGCGGTATTGCCCAGCGGCATCAGCAAACTGCCCGCGTCCACTTTTGCCGGCTGTACCAGCCTGAATGAGGTGGCGCTTCCCGACAGCCTGGTCATTATCGGAACCTCCGCTTTCTCGAACTGCACCGCGCTGACATATCTTGACCTGCCGGATAGCCTGGAATCCATCGGCAGCTACGCGTTCTCCAATTGTGTGCAGCTTTCCGGCGTTACCCTGCCGGATCATGTGCGGGAACTGAGCAATTACGCTTTCCGCGGATGCTCGGCGCTGACGGCGCTCCCGCTGCCGGATGAACTGAAGCTGATCGGCAATTACTGTTTCTCCGGCTGCACCGCGCTGGAAAGCATCACAGTGCCTTACGGCGTAACCGCCATCGGGAAATACGCTTTCAGAAACTGCTCTTCGCTGGGCGCTGTTACGATTCCCGGCTCCGTGGACAGTATCGGGGAAAACGTCATGGAAGGCGCGGCTCATGCGGTCATTCACTGCTCCAGGGATTCGGCCGCCCACATTTACGCGGTGGAAAACGGTATCGAATATGTGCTGGAATATATCCCCAACCCCAATCCCGTGATCATCACCTTGCCGGGCTCGCTCACCGTTATCGAAAGCGAGGCGTTTGCCGGATTGGCCAGCGTGGATGTGATTGTGATTCCGGAAAATGTGACGTTCATTGCCGATGACGCGTTTGCGGGAAGCAATATCACGCTGTATGTTACAGCCGGTTCTTATGCCGAAACATGGGTACTGCAGACGGATATACCTTATGTGGTGCAGTAAAGCAAATGAACGGTGACAGAATACCATGGATACTGTCCGCGGGACGAATCATGAAATATGAGGTGAGTGGTTATGCGTTTTGACCGTCTGAAAAACTACATGGATACCCTGTCCTCCGTGGGGGTGCCGGGGTGCGACCTGCTGGTCATGCGGGACCATCAGGTGCTGTTCCGATACGGCGCCGGGTGCAGCGACGCGGAGGGGAAGGTGCCCGTCCGGGGGGACGAAATGTACTGGCTGTTCTCCTGCACGAAGGTGATCACCACCTGCGCGGCCATGCAGCTGATCGAAGCAGGGAAGCTGCACCCGGACGACCCGGTCAGCAGGTACCTGCCCGCCTACGGGCATCTCACCGTGCGGGATGAAAACGGCGTCCGGCCCGCGCAGAACGTCATGACCGTCCGCCACCTGATGAGCATGCAGAGCGGGCTGGATTACGAGCTGAACCGCCCCGCCGTGCGCCGGGCCATCCGGGAAACGGGCGGCGCGGCCGGCACCCTGCGCCTGGCGCAGGCCATGGCGAAGGACCCGCTCTGCTTTGAGCCCGGCACTGATTTTCTCTACAGCCTCAGCCACGACGTGCTGGCGGCGGTGATCGAGGTGATCACCGGGGAAACGTTCATGGGGTATCTCAGAAAGCACATCTTTGATCCCCTGGGGCTGCGTGATTTTTCCTTTGTCCTGACGCCGGAAAACGAAAAGCGCCTGGCGGCCATTTACCTGATGAAGGACGGGGAGCTGACCCTGCGCCCCAAAGACAGCAACAATTACCAGCTGACCCCCTCCTATGAAAGCGGCGGCGCCGGGCTCATGGGGTGCGTGAAGGAATACGCCGCCTTCCTGGACGCCGTCGCCTGCGGCGGTCTGGCGGAAAACGGGGCGCGGATCCTGGCTCCGGAGATGATCCAGCTGTGGAACGCCAACCAGCTGACGCCGGCCAGCCGGCGCACCTTCGACACCTGGGGCCGGCGGGGCTATTCCTACGGCCTGGGCGTGCGGACGAGGGTGGACCTTTCCGCCGGCGGCCCCGGCTCCGTGGGCGAGTTCGGCTGGGACGGCGCGGCCGGCGCCTGGGCGATGATCGACCCGACGCTGCACCTCTCCGCCTTCTACGCCATGCACGTGCGCGGCTTCGGCTATTCTTACGACGTGATCCATCCCACCCTGCGGGGCCTGATCTACGAAGGCCTGACGGAACCGTAAAGGACGAACCATATGACATTGCAGCAGCTGTACGATGTGATCGTGATTTCGGAAACGGGCTCGCTGAACCGGGCGGCAGAAAAGCTGTTCGTCAGCCAGCCCGCGCTGACCAGCGCTGTGCGGGAGCTGGAAAAGGAGCTGTCGATCACCATCTTCAACCGGACGCCCCGGGGGGTCACCCTGACCACGGAGGGGCTCAAATTCCTGCCCTACGCCCGCCAGGTCTACGACCAGTATGTCAACCTCCTGGAGGAATACGGCCGGGCGGAGCGCAAGCGGACGAGCTTCGCCGTGTCCACCCAGCATTATTCCTTCGCGGTCAAGGCCTTCGTGGAGCTGGCGAAGAACGTGGATGTGTCCGAGTACGAGCTGGCCATCCGGGAGACCCGCACCCAGGCGGTCATCGACGACGTGGTCAGCCTGCGCAGCGAGATCGGCATCCTGTACATGAACGAGTTCAACCGCAAGCCCCTGATGAAGGTCCTGAACCAGGCGGAGCTTGTCTATGAGCACCTGATCGACTGCAGCGCCTTTGTGTACCTGTGGAAGGGCCATCCCCTGGCCGGCCGGGCGTCGCTTTCGCTTCCTGACCTGCTGCCCTATCCCTGCCTGGCCTTTGAGCAGGGGGATACGCCGCTGTACTTCGCGGAGGAGCTCCTTTCCACCCAGGAGTACCCCCGCCTGATCCGCTGCTGCGACCGGGCGACGGTGCTCAACCTGATGGTGGGCCTGCAGGGCTATACCATCTGCTCCGGCATCATCTGCGAGGAGCTGAGCGGGCCGGACTATATCGCCGTCCCCTTCGACCCCGGCAGCGACCCGGCTGATTCCACCATGGAAATCGGCTTCATCGAACGGAAAAACCACATCCGCAGCCCCCTGGGGGAGCAGTACATCCTGGAAATGCAGAAATACCTGCAGGGAGAAGAGGACAAGCGCAAAGGCGCCCGGGATCAGGACGGGGAAGCATGATGAAGGTGGAACCGCTGTGTCCAACTGAACCAACGCAGACAAACGCCGCGGCATGACCGGTCAGGACCGCGCCTGACGCTGTCACGCCGCGGCGTTCTGTGTCTGTCAGTTCTTTGGCTCCCGGGAGTCCTTGTACTATTCTCTGATAAGAATGATAAATCTTTCATGCATCTTTGACGCTTTCTCCGCGTTCTTCCGGGGCCTGACGGTCCGCAGTTCGGTGAGCATGTCCCGGGACCTTACAGGTCCCGGAAGCGCACCTCATCCGGCCCTTCGGGCCACCTTCCCCAGTGGGGAAGGCTTTTGGTGTCCACAGATACGCTTTTGACCAGTTTCCTTGATAAAACGCTATATCTACGCACGATCATTTAGCATTTTTATCTGATCTTAGTATTGGACGCCTGTGAGCGCGGCCCCGGGAGGCCTCAGGGCGCAGAGGCCGGCCTGTCTTCCTTGGCGGCGTCCATCCGCACCCTGTCCATCACGGCACGATTTCAAACTGGAAATCCCCTTCCCGGCAGGCGCTAGCAGTCTCCACGATGAGCCAGATTTCCCCCTGCCGCAGGGGGCCTGCGGACGCCTCTGTTGTGCCGCCGGGGCCGATGACGAACAGTTCCTTCTTTGTCCCGCTCTGGTCCAGGTACACTTTTGCGCTGCCTTCCTTCAGCGACGCCCGGTACTTTAGCCGCTTGTCCGGGCCGCTCCGCAGCCGGAACACCATCCGGCCTTCCAGGGAGGAAAAGGTCATGGAGGCGGCGCTGTCCGTAGCGGACCGCACCAGCGCGAGGGCCCGGTAGCTGGACACATACCGGCTGCAGCCGGTGAAAAGGACGGCCGTCAGGGCGGCCAGCGCCAGGAGAACGAGCTTTTTTCTCATCCGTCTTTCCTTCTTTCATCGGCCGTCGGAAAGCCGCGCTTCCATCTCTCTGAGCCATCCGGCGATGCCGGGCTCGCCGTTCAGCAGGATCCATCTGACGACGTCCTTTTTCCGCAGGACCGTCCGGACCAGGGCGGGGTCCAGCCTGTCCATCAGTTCCAGGCATCCGGTCTGTCCGGCGCGGCGGATGGCTTTGAGCGCCCGCGTATCCCGCAGCTTCCGGTCCGCATCCCCTTTCGGCCAGCCCTGGCCGAAGGGTTCGCTGAAGAGCCTGGCGATGGTCTGTTCAAAGTTCTCATATCCCGCCCAGGTGTATTCTTCCCCCAGGGGCAGGGAGATTGCGTTCCCGCAGTTGATCTGCGCGAACAGCCAGGCGTCCGTGGGGGAAGGGGCGTAGCCGCACAGCACCCGCGGCATGCTGTTGCAGGCCAGCATCATGCCCTGGCCGGAGGAACAGCCGGTCACGACAAAATCCACCGCCCCGCCGGCCAGCAGCAGCCCGATCAGCACTGAGATCTCCACATAGCTGTACCGGAACGGCTCGTCCGGCCGGCAGCCGAAATTGACGACCTCGTGCCCGGACGCGTATTTCCGCACGGTTTCAAACAGCAGCCTGTTTTTCTCCGCCTGGGAGCTCGCCTGGATGACCCCGATCCTCATTTGGGCCCCTCCTTCTCCGGATGCCTGTTCAGACCATTTTCCCGTCTTTCACGCGCACGGCTGCCTGCCAGTCGTCCTCGTACACGATGGTACGATCGTGTCTTATACTGATTTTCACCCAATCCATGCACATCTGTGGGCGTCTTTTGCGCCATCTTTGCGTCAGTCATCTTCACAAGGCTTTGACCACCGTTCACAAAGGCGTTCAAAGCCACCGTCGCGGCTGATAACGCCATGTTCGTGGGGACTTCTACCGCCTTCATCGCCTACTGGACTCGGCGGGATGCGTCCCTTCGGGTACGCTTTCGGATGCCTTCCTTGATCTGACGCAAAATCCATCCCATATCAGCACATGTTTTAGATAAAAATCAGATAGCAGGCCTCCTGATGACCCATGATCCTGCCGGTAACCAATCCGCGAATAATAGACAAGTCATTGCCGTGAACCTCTTCCATTTGGTTCTTTCAATGTGCGCTTATTTTCACTCTTGATAAATGGGCACTACAAAAATTCAATATGGATCAATTATTGATTTTCCAATTCTTTAATCAGCAGTGCCATTTTTACATTATATTCACTGAGTGATACTTTCCAGTACTGATCATTGGTCAAAGACATGGTTGCCTCAACCAGCGAAGGCGAGTTCGTATCCAAATAAAAGTAAGCCGTATACAGCGGATGAGCCTGATACATAACCAACACATAATACTCCCCGACGCAGAAAGCAACGGCAGCAATGGCATCCTTCTTGCCGACTAATATTGGCTTTGTAAAATCGATATAAGGACTATTCACCTGATTTGTATATTCCAGCGACAGCAAGGCCGCCAGAACAGCCCGGTTCCCTGAAGTGGTGGTCATCTGCGTGGCGGAAGAAAGCTGATCAGAGATGGATTGCATCATTTTGCTCTTGAACACAATCGCGTCACTGAGGCCATTGCTGTTGATCTTTGGCGTGGCCGTCCTCTTCGGCGTCGGCGTCCGCTTCGCCTGGCCGGGGGACTTCGTCGAGAAGGTGACCGCTTCCCGGACGGGATCCGCCGCGCCGGAGGACGTGCCGTCCAATGCGCTCACCTTCACCCGGCAGACCGGACGGACGCCCATATTTTCCTTATTGGCGCGCTTGGCCGTGGCCCCGCGGATGTAGACAGAGCCGTCCGTATCCACGTAGGAAAACACGTCGCCGAACAGTTTGTACATGTCGCTCTTGGAGCGCAGCCAGTACCAGGCCCCGCCGGACACCCGGACGTTTTTCCCCCGGGCGTACTGGGTCGGGGCGCTTTGGCGGGCGCTGTCGGAAGAGAAATAGCGCTCCGCCTCCTCCGCGTCCAGGATGAAGACGTAGTCCTGGGTGACGGTCTGCTTTCCCCGGTCGTCCGAATCGACGACCCGGGTGATAACTAGCGCGGCGCGTTCCCCGGCGGTGAATGCGGTGCTGATGAACGCGCCGTTCGCCCACTTTCTCAGGTCGCTGTTTTCCCAGTAGAGGGGGTTTTTGCTGCCGTAATCCATGGCGTCGATCACCTGCTCGGTGATCAGCAGCGCCTCATCGCCCTGCACATCCAGCACCAGCCAGCGGAGCGGGGCCTGTCCGCCGCCGACGGTCTGGGGATAGGTGCCGAAGGCAACGGTGTCACCCTTGCTGAGCGCCAGGGCGTTGGACGCGGCCAGCAGGGCCGCCAGCAGGACCAGCGTGCATACGAGCGTCTTTTTCATACGGGATCCCTCCGGGCGGATGATGATGGGTGAACGGGAAACGGGGCGCGATGCAAAAACATGGGACGCAGGGCGGGGGAAAGGAGGCTACGCATTCCGTTCCGCCGGGCTGTGGCCGGGGCCTCCTGCTGCCGGAGCGTTCCGTCCCCCGGCAAAAAACCGGAATAAACCAGACAAAACCAACAAAAACCAAACCATAACCGGAAAAACGTCTGTTTTTATATGATATCGATGATCCGTATCGATCGATATCGATGATCTATCGATGATATCGATATAGATAAGATAACGATACGATGATCATCATCATGATCGATCGGAACGCTATTTTTTTATTTTTTGATCCATCGATCCTTCACCGGTCATGATCAGGGAGAGAAGGACAGAAGGGAAGGATCAGCGGATGACCGGGGGAGCCGTTCCTGTCCCGGCGTCTTTTTTCGGCCGGGCGCCCGCTTATCGCCCGAACACGCCCAGCACCGCCATGGCCTGGGCGACGGTATCCACCGGGTGAAGGCGGATGTCCGGCTGGGCAGGCAGCTTTTTGACGCTGTCCCGGGGACAGACGATGTCGGTGAAGCCCAGGCGCGCGCACTCGGCGATGCGGCGGTCCAGGTGCGCGATGGCCCGCACCTCGCCGGCCAGGCCCACCTCGCCCATGATGGCGGTGTCGGCGGGCAGCACGATATCCCGCAGGGAGGAGACCACCGCCATGCAGACCGCCAGGTCCGCCGCCGGCTCGCTCAGGGAGATACCGCCGGCCACGTTGATGTAGACGTCCTGGTTGAACAGCTTGAGCCCCGCGCGCTTTTCCAGTACCGCCAGCAGCAGCATGATCCGGGCGCTGTCCATGCCGTTGACGGTGCGCCGCGGGGCGGTGTAGTAGGACTGAGTGGCCAGCGCCTGAATGTCCACCAGCATCGGGCGGGACCCTTCCATGGCACACAGCACGCAGGAGCCGCTGGCGTTTTTCGCCCGCTGGGAGAGCAGCGTCTCCGAGGGGTTGTCCACCGGCGTCATGCCCCGTTCCGTCATCTCAAACACGCCCAGCTCGTTGACCGAGCCGAAGCGGTTCTTGTTGGCGCGCAGCAGGCGGTATTCGTGCTGGTGATCCCCCTCGAAGGACAGCACCACGTCCACCATGTGCTCCAGCACCCGGGGGCCGGCGATCGCCCCTTCCTTGGTGACATGCCCCACCAGCATGATGGTGCAGCCGCTGGTCTTGGCGTAGCGCATCAGAAGGGAGGCACATTCCCGGATCTGGCTGACCGAGCCCGGGGCGCTGGCCATGTCCGGCCGGTACATGGTCTGGATGGAATCGATCACGGCGCAGTCCGGCTGGATGGCGTTCAGCTTTTCCTCGATGGCGTCCATGGCGTTTTCCGCCAGCACCAGCATATTGGTCCGGTCCGCGGCCAGGCGGACGGCCCGCATCTTGACCTGGCGGGCGCTTTCCTCGCCCGTCACGTAGAGGACGCGTTTCCCGGCCCGGCTCAGGGCGCTGCAGACCTGCAGCAGCAGGGTGGATTTGCCGATGCCGGGCTCGCCGCCGAACAGCAGCAGCGCGCCGTCCACCAGCCCGCCGCCCAGCACCCGGTCCAGCTCGCTGATCCCGGTGGGGAAGTATTCCTGCTTTCCGGCCTCGATCTCATCGAAGGTCATGGCCCGGGAGCCGGTGCCGCCCCGCTGCCGGAGGGGCTTTTTTTCATGCTCCGCCGCCTGCGCCGCGGGGGCGCCTTCCTCCAGGGTGTTCCAGCTGCCGCACTCCGGGCACTGGCCGAACCATTTGGCGGTCTGCGCCCCGCAGACGGAGCAGGTATAGCTGAGCTTCGGTCTTGCCATGCATGTATCCTCTTTCGTTTTTGTGTTTGACGGGCGGGGGAAGGGGCGAACCTCATCCGTCACGCCTGCGGCGTGACACCTTCCCCAGTGGGGAAGGCCTTTGGGCCGGCTGCTCCAGATATTATCTTGCCGCTGACCTGCCAGAGAAGAAAGGCTTTCCCTCTGGGTGTCCGAGGCGCTTGGAAAACTGTCCTGCGGCCTGTTTTCAGCGAGAACGGGCCGGCAGGCCCCGGCGGTGGCTCGCAAGGCCGGATGAGGTTGAAATTCATGATCTGCCGCCTCATTGCCCGGTATGAACGTCCACGTACCCTGCCCCGATTATGCCATGATCAAAGGATTGCGATTATCCGACATATGATGGTATAATAGAACCCGCGCGGGTCAGTCCCGGATCAGCGTGGCGTAGGAATTGGTCACGTAGCCCCGGGTGCCGTCTGGCAGCTCGATCAGGAACCAGCCGTTTTTGGAGACCCCGTAGCAGGGGTAGCTGGTCCCGGCCTTGGCGGAGCCCAGCTTGCGGGACTTGGTGCTGTCCTCCTCCCGGACGTTGACGTCCCCGCTCTTGCGGATGGTGACGGTGCCGATCCGGTAGGGGCCGGGGGTCGCCGTGGGTTTGACGGTGGGGACGCTCCGGGGCGCGGATGGATTCAGCTCGTACTCCGTCTGGAACAGGGGCAGGTCGCTGCCGGTCAGGTAGCCGGCGGCCCGGAAGGTGACGCGGGGGGCGGCGATATCGCCCAGCGCCTGCGCTTCCACCCTGTCCGGCACGTAGGCGACGGTGTGGGGCAGCACATCGCAGACCGTGGGCGCCTGATCCCCGCCCAGGGCGGTCAGGACAAAGCGCATCGGCCGGTCCGATTTGTTGAGCAGATACCATTCAAAGGTCAGGCCGGTTTGTTTGAGGACGGACGGGGCGTTCAGGCGGGTAAAAAACACGCCGGCGTTCTGGTCGTCGTAGGCGGCCACCGCCTGTTCCCCGTTTGAGAGAAAGCGGCGGACAGCCTTCTGTTCCCCCAGGGGGAAGATCGACAGCAGGCACTGCTCCGCCGGAGCCCCTTCGCGGGATACTTCCGCCCAGACCTCCACCGCTGTCAGGGAGCCGAGGGCTTCCTTCTGCCAGAGGACGCGCTTGCGGGCCGTCCGGCCCGGGGCCGCTTCCAGGGTGAAGGAGGTATCGGTGCATTCCCCGTCCAGCGCGACGTTGCGCACCAGCAGCACGGCAACGTCCTTCCCGGTGTTTTTGAAGGTCACGGTCAGCGCGGCGCGCAGGCCGCTGCTGGTCAGGACGGCGTTTACGGTATAATCGGTACCGGCGCAGTCAGCCGCGGTAGGCGTATCCTCCGCCCGAGCGGCGGGCAGCAGCAGGCACAGCGCAAGCAGGATCAGCAGACATTTTTGTTTCATCGTCACTGTTCAGTCCCCTTGTAAGAAGGATTAGACATGCATTGTTCTGCGGAGGGGGTGATCAGGGGGAACCTTCCCCCTGATTGTAATCCGCAGCG